>JAGRMP010000038.1 GCA_020441225.1 Maritimibacter sp.
CCAGCGCGGCACGGCGACATAGACGCTGTCGGTCACCGCCTGCCGGGCGACCGCCTGTTGCAGAAGACGCAACGAAAACCCGGCCTTGAGCTCGACCACGACCACGGCCTTACCGGCAACCCCCACCACGTCCGCCGGGCCGACTTCGGCCTTGACCTCGTAGCCGGCGGCTTCGAGATGGGCTTTCACGGGGCCGTAAAGCTCGGTTTCGCGCAATGTCGTCATGGCGCCTTGCTACAGGCTTCGGCGCGGTTTGAGAATCGTGTTTTCAAAGGGTCGCGCCCGGACCGGAGACCCGGGCGCAGCAGGGTTTCAGAGCGGCAGGCCGCAGGCCCGGCGGATGGCGATCTGCACCGGTGCGGGCGGCAGCGCCGGATCGAAACCCGCGCGCGGCAGGAGCGGCGGTTGCGCCAGGAACCGTGGCAGGGTGCCGCGGTGGGGCTGCGCCGCGTGCACCAGGAACGGGTGGCACAGATAGACCGTGCCCGCCGCGCCCGTCGCCAGCGCCACGTCGCAACCGGCCGTCGAGGCATAGCCCGCGGCCGAGAGCGCGCGCAGCGTCGTGCCCGCAGGGCCATGGGGCAGAAGCTCGCGGGCGACGGTCGCATGCGAGCCCACGCGCAGCCGGGTCGGCGCGTCGTCGGGGCCGACATCCGAGAACAGGAACAGCATCACCAGCAAACGGCCGTCGCTCCGCACGTTGACCCGCCACTCCATGAAATCGGGCGCCTCGGTGCCGAAACTCATGTCGACATGCCAACCGTCGTCGCCCGGATCGTCCCGCGACGGAAAGCGGATCGGGAAAGTGCCGAGCCCCGTGGGCGCAAGCCAGCGGCCGGCCCCGGTGAGCTGGTCATAGGCGCGGTGGAGCCGGGGCGTGTTCGCCGCTTCGACGAAGGGGCGCGCGGTCAGGAATCCCAGGCGCACGACGGGGGCGTGCCAGCCTTGCGGGTCGTCCGGCGAGAGCCCGGTTTCGGCCCACAGGAGCTCGCGGCCGGCATCGGCCAGCTCCGGGCTGAAGGCCCGGTCGAGTTTGACGAAACCGTCATCGATGAAGCTTTGGACCTGAGCCGCGCTCAGGCCGGTCGTTTCGGATTTGGGCATGATAGTCTTCCTTTGGCCGCCGCCAGTGCGGGGCCTGTCTGATCTGGAATAGCGGGCAGCGCCGTAACGGGCCGCCGCAACGGATTTGGCCGTTCAGATCAGCGGGAAGAATGTGGACATCGTCATCATTCCGCGAGCTTGGACCGGTCCGGCCGCCGCGGCAAGGACAATCGCCGTTGCGCCGGGCCGAAGCGCCAGCCTGCGCCGGTCGCGGGCGCAATGCCGCAGCGCAGCATTTTCTGCCGATCCCGGGGTGACAAGGCGCGTCCCGCGCCCTATACACCGCGCCAAACACTGCCCGAAATCACCTTGTCTGAATGGATGCTCCCATGACCACGCTCGTCTTCGGCCACAAGTCGCCCGACACCGATTCCACCGGCTCGCCCATCATCTGGGCCTGGTACCTCAACGAGGTCAAAGGCACCCCGGCCGAGGCCGTGCTGCTCGGCGAGCCCAACACCGAGGCCGCCTTCGTGCTCACCCGCTGGGACGTGCCGAAACCGCGGATCATCGCCGATGTCGAGGCCGACCAGCCCTGCGTGATCGTCGATACCAACAACCCCGCCGAGCTCCCCGCCTCGATCAACGACGCCGACGTGCGCCAGATCATCGACCACCACAAGCTGGCCGGCGGGCTCGAAACCAAGGGGCCGATCGACATCACCGTGCGCCCGGTCGCCTGCACCGCGACGATCCTCTACGATCTCATCGGCGACGACACCGCCAAGATGCCCGACTGGGTCCGCGCCATGGCGCTGTCGTGCATCCTGTCCGACACGCTGGAATTCCGCTCGCCGACCACCACCGCGCATGACAAGGAGGTCGCCCTGACCCTCGCCTCCGAGCTCGGCGTGTCGGTCCCCGATTATGCCGCCGAGCTGTTCGCGGCGAAATCCGATGTTTCGGCCTTTTCCGATGCGGAACTGCTGCGGATGGATTCGAAGGAATACGGCGTCGGCGGCAAGAAATTCCGCGTGAGCGTGCTGGAGACCACCGCGCCGCAGATCCCGCTCGACCGCAAGGCGGGGCTGATGGAGGCGATGGAGGTCGTGGCCAAGGAAGACGGCGTCGACCAGGTGCTGCTCTTCGTGGTCGACATCATCGCCGAGGAAGCGACGCTGCTGGTGCCCAACGATCTGGTGAAGACCGTGGCCGAGAAAAGCTTCGCCGCCACCGTGACCGGCGACAGCGTGGTGCTGCCGGGGATCATGAGCCGGAAAAAGCAGATCATCCCGAACCTGAAGCTGTGATCGGGTCGATATGAAGGAAAGGGCGTCCCGGCGGGGCGCCCTTTTCTGTTGCGGGCCTCACAACGGGATCGCCTCCAGCCAGGCGCTATCGACCGGGCGGAAGGCGCCGTGGCGGCGCAGCTCGGCGAGGACGGCGGGCATGTGGGCCGCACCGTAGACCACGGCGATCCGGCGGGGGGGCTCCGGGGCGGCTTTTGCCTTGTCGAGTTCCGCGCCGAGGACGCGGGCGAGGTTTTCGTCGCGGGCGTGCAGGATGACCGACAGCAGCCCGTCCGCCGGGGTGCCGGGCGCGAGGGTGAGGTCGCGGTCGGCGAGGTCGGTGGTGCATTGGCCGCGCGCGAGGGTCGCGCGGCTGGCGGTGGCGCGCAGCCACAGCCCGTAGGCGGGCGCGCCGAGGGTGACAGCCGCGCGCAGCCAGAGCGGCAGGCCGCGCCAGAGCCGGTCGAACGCCCCCGGGGTGACATCGGCCAGGATCACCTCGGCGCCGCCTGCCTGCGGCCGGATCGGGGTCTGGGCCGTGAGACCGAGGCGTTTGAGCGGGGCCCAGCGGTAGGCGCGGGTGAGGAACCAGCTCGCGCGGCTGCGCACGCCCTCGACCAGCACCGCGTCATGGCCCAGCGCCTCGGTTTCGACGGTCTCGAAGAACCGCGCGAGACCGACATGGATCATCGGATAGAGTGTGACCTCGGCCGGGTGGTCGGGGGCGGTGAGCCGGTGGCGGGCGGCCCTGAGACCGAGGATGGAGCTTTCGAGAAACTGCATGGGCTCCCCTGCGGCGGCGATGGGGCGAGCCTAGCAGGCCGGGGGGCGATGCGAAACGCCCCGCGCGGGCGGACCCGGCGGGGCGCATTGGCGTTCAGCGGGCGCCGGTTCAGGCGGCGGGCGCGACCGGCTGGTAGCCCTGGCGGCCCGCGATCTCGATCATGCCGCCGGCGGCGGAGATGACCTTGTTGTCGAGCATCTGGGCGAGGTACATGCCCGCGGCCTGGGTGCGCGAGCCGGAGCGGCAGACGAGCACGATGTCGCGGCCGTCGGCGATGTCGTCCTTGATCGCCGCGACGAAGCTCTGCGGGTCCTGGAAGGTGATGAGCCTGGCGCCTTCGATCACCCCGGTCTGGTACCATTCCGGCGGCGTGCGGATGTCGACCACGAGCGCGCCGGACGCCTTCATCTCGTCGACGGTCATGACCTTGTGTTCGAAACCCTCGATCTGGGGCGGGCGGCCGAAACCGAACATGTTCTTCTCCTTATCCGGGCCGCAGGCGCGGGCCGCTGTTTCTTCGGCCGCTCGATCCGGGCCGCTGAGTTTACATTCGGTGAATGTAATATGTTTTCCGGGAGTCCAATCCCCGTGCAGCCGCGGCATGCGGACGCAGGCAGGATGGCATGAAACGGACCGCGCCGAAACCGCTACCGGAGCCGGGGCCCGGGCCGGCGGGCGTGCAGACCCTGCGTGCGCCGGAACCGGGCAGAAGCGCGCGGATCCTTCGAAAAAACAGGCAAACCCGGGAAGGCATGGGCCGGGGCACCGTCCGCGGCCGACGATCAGCTCGGCGGGACGGTCTGGTAACCGGCGGCCAGCACCTTCTGGATGCCGCCTTCGACCGAGATGATCCGGTTCGGGATCTGGCGCGACAGGAAATCCGCCACCACCTGGGTCCGGTTCCCCGAATTGCAGATCAGCACGAGATCGCGCCCGTTGGCGATCTCGGCGGCGATTTTCGGCAGGAAGGTATTGGGATTGTTGAAGTCGAATTCGATCAGCTCGGCGCCTTCGATCACGCCGGTGTCCTGCCACTCCTTGGGGGTGCGGATATCGACCAGCAGCGCCCCGTCGGCGGTCATTTCGGAAACCGGCAGGAACCGGTGTTCCCATCCGCCCGCAGCCCGGCTGGACCGCGCCATGACCATGGCCCCGACACCGCCGAGCGCCAGGGCCCCGATGCCCGAAAACAGCAGATGCCGTCTGTTCATTTCACTCATACCGCCCTCGCATTCCGCCCTTGGGTTTCAAATTCGTATTTTGTTATATGTTTTTCTGACCGCCCCGCGCAATGCGACGAAGTATGCCTCTCACAGAGGTGATCCCATGGCTTCTGGGCGAAAATATCTTCAGACCTTGACGTTTCTGACCTCGCTGTGCGGGTGGGGGTCGCAAAAAAGACGCATCTCTCCCGCCGTAACGCTGCAGTGCGGCAATTCGAAGGCAGACGACGGCAGATCGCGGCCCGACCCCGGTATCTTTCGGTCAGGTCGAGGCGCTGTCCGCGGGTGCGGGCGCGACTTCGTAGAGCTCGAGGGGCAGCGAATCGGGATCCTTGAAAAAGGTGTAGCGTTGCCCGGTGTATTCATCGACCCGCACCGGCTCGACCGCCACGCCGAAGCCTTCGAGCCGGGCGACGGCGGCGTCGAGATCGGCCACCGCGAAGGCCAGGTGGCGCAGGCCCTGCGCCTCGGGGTTGTCGCGCCGCGCCGGAGGATCGGGGAAGGAGAACAGTTCCACCTGGCCGCCATCGGGCAGGCCGAGGTCGAGCTTCCACGAGTTGCGCGCGGCGCGGTGGTTCTCGGCCAGCACCGTGAGGCCCAGCACCTCGGTGTAGAAGGCGCGCGACGTCGGGTAGTCGGAACAGATGATCGCAGCGTGATGGAGCGACAGGAGCATGGTGGCCTCGGGGCTTGGGGGGGGGCGGACGCCCGAGTGTTGGCGACCGGGGCCGGGCCGGTCAAGCCGTGCCGCGGCGGCGGGGCGGCGGGGCGGCAGGGGCACGGGCGGCCATTGCGGCTGGCCCTCGAGGCGGCTGCATGCGATAGAAATGGGACCCCGTTCCTTGAAAGGCGCCACCATGACCCGGATCGTCGAGACGCTGGCCGAGATCTCCGAGCCCTATGACGCGCTGTTGTGCGATCTCTGGGGCTGCGTGCATGACGGCGAGACGCCCCTGCCCGCGGCGGTCGCGGCGTTGCAGAGGTTCCGCGCGGGTGCGGCCGACAAGCGGGTGATCCTGATCACCAACGCCCCGCGGCAGAAGGCCGAGATCGCCGCCGAACTCGACCGGATGGGCCTGCCGCGCGNNGCGACTGCTGGGACGATATCGCCAGCTCCGGCGACACCGCCCGGGCGGCGATGTTTCGCGGCGCGGTGGGCGAGAAGGTCTGGTTTATCGGCGAACCGCGCGACACGGTGTTCTTCGAACCGATGGAAGAGATCGCCGACGCCGCCAGGATCGAGCGGGTGGCGCTGGACGCGGCCGAGGGCATCGTCTGCACCGGCCCGTTCGATCCGCTCGCCGACCCCGAGGAGCTGCGCCCGCAGCTGCTCTACGCCAAGCAGAAGGGGCTGAAACTGCTCTGCGCCAATCCCGACATCGTGGTCGACCGCGGCGAAGTACGCGAATGGTGCGCGGGCGCAGTGGCGCGGCTCTACGAGGAGATGGGGGGCGAGGCGCAGTATTTCGGCAAGCCGCAACCGGCGATCTACGATCTCGCCCGGATCCGGCTCGCCAATACCGGGGGCACGATCGATCCGAGCCGCATTCTCGCCATCGGCGACGGGATTCTCACCGACATCAAGGGCGCGCTCGGCGAGGATATCGATTCGCTTTTCATCACCGGCGGGCTGGCCGCGGCGGAAACCGGCACCATGACCGGCGCGGGGGCGGCGGGCCAGCCGGACCCGGGAAAACTCGCGGATTTCATCGCAAGCGAAATGGTCACGCCGACATTTGCCGCCGGCTTTCTGCGCTAGCGAAACTCCGGGCTTGATTTTCTGCAATTGCAAAGTAATGATGTTACTCAACTTGCTCTGCAAGAGTGCGAAAATTACCCGGAGGGGCGAATGTTGGACAATATGCCGCGCGGCACGATCGTCATCGAGGATCTCGAGATCGGCATGATGCGCTCGCTCACCAAGGAGGTGACCGACCGCGACATCGAGCTGTTCGCCGAGATCTCGACCGACCGCAACCCGGTCCATCTCGACGACGGCTACGCGCAGGACACGATCTTCGAGGGTCGGATCGCGCATGGGATGCTGACCGCCGGGCTGATCTCGGCGGTGATCGGCGAGCAGCTTCCGGGCCATGGCACGGTCTATCTCGGCCAGTCGCTCAAGTTCATCGCCCCGGTGCGGCCCGGCGACGTGGTGACGGCGGAGGTGACGGTGATGGAGATCGATTTTTCCAGGCGCCGGGTCCAGCTCAAGACCGAGGCCAAGGTCGGTCACACGCTCGTCCTGCGCGGCGAGGCCACCGTGTTGGCGCCGTCCGGCAAGTTCGACTGAGGCCGTGCCTGTGGCCCTGCGGGGCGGTTTGAGTATTTTTGCCAAGATGAAGGGGCGAACGCTTGCGCGGGGGCGGGCCGCGGGCTAACCCCTCGCCCATGCGGATCGTGAGAGACTGGCAATTCGTCGAACGTGAGGACCGGGGCGCTTCGGCGGCGATCGGCAATTTCGACGGCGTGCACCGCGGCCACCAGGCGGTGATCGATATCGCGCGGGGTGAGGCCGCGCGGCTGGGCGCGCCGCTCGGCGTGATGACCTTCGAGCCGCATCCGCGCCAGTATTTCGCCCCCGGCGGACCGCCGTTCCGGCTGATGAACGCCGAGGCCCGCGCCCACCGGCTCGACTGGCTCGGCGTCGATACGCTCTACGAGCTCAGCTTCAACGACACGCTGTCGGCGCTCACGCCCGAGGCCTTCGCGCGCAAGGTCATCGCGGACGGGCTGGGGCTCGCCCATGTGGTGGTGGGCGAGGATTTTCATTTCGGCAAGGGCCGGGCCGGGAATGCCGCCGATCTCGAGGTTTTCGGGGCCGAGATGGGCTTTGGCGTGACCGTCGCGCCGCTGATCCACGACACGGGCTCCGAAACGGTGGAAGAGATTTCCTCGACCGCGATCCGGGACGCGCTGAGCGACGGTCGGCCGCAGGATGCGGCGCGGATGCTCGGCCACTGGCACCGGATCGACGGCAAGGTGATCCGCGGCGACCAGCGCGGACGGCTCCTCGGCTACCCGACGGCGAACATGTCGATCGCCGGGCTGCACCCACCGAAATTCGGCGTCTACGTGGTAAAGGTCGACGTGCTGTCGGGCCCGCATCGGGGCGAATACGGCGGCGCGGCCAGCGTCGGCGTGCGGCCGACCTTCGGCGAGAACAGCGCTAACCTCGAAAGCTACCTGTTCGATTTCGCCGGCGACATCTACGGCGAGCACCTATCGGTGGCGCTGGTCGAGTACCTGCGCCCGGAAGAGAAGTTCGACAGCATCGAGGCGCTGGTCGCGCAGATGGACGCCGATTGCGCCCGGGCGCGGGCGGTGCTCAAGGGGCTGTGAACCCAACTTCCGACATCGACAGCTACGTGATCTGCACAGCGCCGCGCTCGGGCAGCACGCTTTTGTGTCTGCTGCTGGCTGAAACGGGCGTGGCGGGACACCCGCAATCCTATTTCCACACCCCGTCGGTCGATCGCTGGGCCGAGGTGCTCGGGGTCGATATCGACCGGGACGCGGGGGAGCACGACCGACTCGCCGCGGTCTTCGACGCCGCCCGCGCGGCGGGCAGTGCTGGCGGGCTGTTCGGGCTGCGGTTGCAGGCGCCGAGCCTCGATTTCTTTCGCGCCCAGCTGCGCCTGCTGCATCCGGAAGCGACGAGCGATGTCGCCCGGATCGAGGCGCGTTTCGGGCCGACCAGGTTTCTCCACCTGCGCCGCGCGGACAAGCTCGACCAGGCGATCTCGCGGCTGATAGCGCAGCAGACCGGGCTGTGGCACCAGGCGGCGGACGGGCGCGACATCGAGCGGCACGGCGCGGCGCGCGTGCCGGTCTACGATGCCGACGCGATCCGCGCGGAGATCGCCGCGCTGGAGGCGCTTGACCGGCTGTGGGAAGACTGGTTCGCCGCCGAGAGCCTGCGCCCGCTGCGGATCGACTACGACGCGCTCGCCGGCGATCCGCGGGGTGTGCTGCGCGACGTGCTCGTCGCATTGGGCCGCGATCCGGCGGCGGCGGACGGGAGGACGGTGCCGACGCGCAAACTGGCCGGCGAAACCAGCCGCGACTGGGCCCGGCGGTACCGCGCCGAGGTTGGGCCCCGCTGACCCCCTTCCCTTCCGCCGCCCCCTGCGCGAGGGTGCGGCGATGACGATTCGCCTCCGCAACCGCTTCTGGGAGCTTCCCCTGCGCCAGCTCACGCAGCCCGAGTGGGAAGCGCTGTGCGACGGCTGCGGCAAGTGCTGTCTGAACAAGCTCGAGGACGAGGACACCGGCGAGGTGGCCTTTACCCGGGTGGCCTGCCGGCTGCTCGACAGCGAGAGCTGCCGTTGCGCGCAATACGACATAAGGCTGCAATTCGTGCCCGAGTGCATCGTGCTGACCAAGGAGACCATCGCCGACGTCGCCTATTTCATGCCGTCCACCTGCGCTTACCGGCTGCGGCACGAGGGCCAGCCCCTGCCCGACTGGCACCCGCTCATCACCGGCGACCCCGAGAGCGTGCATGACGGCCATTCGGTGCAGGGCTGGACGGTGCCCGAATTCGAGGTCGACGAGGAAGACTGGGAAGACCACGTGATCGAGGATCAATGAGATGTATTTCGCCTCCGACAACACTGGCCCGGTGCACCCCAAGGTGATGGCGGCGCTCGCCGCGGCCAACGAGGGCTATGCCGCGCCCTATGGGGCGGACCCGATCATGGCGGAAGTGCGGGCGCGGATCCGCGATCTGTTCGAGGCGCCCGAAGCGGCGGTCTACCTCGTCGCCACCGGCACGGCGGCGAACGTGTTGGCGCTGGCAACCCTTTCAAATCCATGGGAAACAATCTTTTGCACGCGGCAGGCGCATATCCATTGCGACGAGGCCAACGCGCCCGAGTTCTACACCGGCGGGGCCAAGCTCACCCTCGTCGATGCGCCCGACGCCAAGATGACGCCCGAGGCGCTGCGCGCCGCGATCGAGGCCGAGGAGACCCGGGGCGTGCACGGCCCCCAGCGCGGGCCGCTGGCGCTCACCAACGTGACCGAGCTCGGCACCGTCTATCGCCCCGACGAGATCGCGGCGCTCACCGCGGTTGCGCGCGACTACGGGCTCAAGAGCTATCTCGACGGCGCGCGCTTCGCCAACGCGCTCGTTGCAACCGGGGCCAGCCCGGCGGAGATGACATGGGCCGCGGGGATCGACGCGGTGAGTTTCGGCGGCACCAAGAACGGGCTCATGGGTGTCGAGGCGCTGGTGATGTTCGATGCCGCGAAGGCCTGGGAATTCGAGCTGCGCCGCAAGCGCGGCGCGCATCTGTTCTCGAAGCACCGTTACCTTTCGGCGCAGATGCTGGCCTATCTCGAAGGCGATCTCTGGCGCGAGATGGCCTGGGCCGCCAATACGGCCAACGCTCAGCTTGCGACCGGGCTGGACCAGACCGGACAGGCGCAGTTTCTGCACCTGCCCGAGGCCAACATGAGTTTCGTCGCCTTGCCCCGCTCAGCCCACAAGCGGCTGCACGAGGCGGGCGCCCAGTATCACATCGTCGAGGGGCATCTCGCGGGCGACGACCCCGACGAAATGCTCGCCGCGCGGCTGGTCTGCGACTGGTCGGCGCGTGACGAGAACACCGACCGGTTCCTGGAGTTGCTGCGCGGCGCCTAGAGCTCCGGTCGGGCGGCGGCGGTCTCTTCGACAGGTTGATCGACGGCGATCGCGGAACGCGCGTCACTTGTCGGCGTTGAAACCCCTTTCTCGCGCCACCAGTTTGTTTTTCCGGGCGTCCTGAGACGCAGGGGTGCAGCGGCCAGGGCTCCGCAGCCCGCCCGCCGCGTGCCCCGGTGAACCCGGTTCAGACCTTCAGAAAATTGGCGATCTCGGCGGCGATGTTTTCCGGATGGGTGACCGGCGACATGTGCCCCGCGCCCATCACCACCACGCGTTGGGCCTGCGGCACCCGGGCCGCGAGCGCGTCGTGGACCCGGTTCACGATCGCCGGCGAAGCGCTGCCTTCGATCAGCAGCACCGGCTGGGTGATGTCTTCGAGCCGACCGGGCGCGGTGAGGCCGGGGGCGTCTTCTTCGGTGACGCCACGTTCTTCGCCGATCCGGTCGATCTGGCGCACCAGCCGCGCCTGGGCGCGCTCGCCGAGGCTGTCGAAGGGCGCTTCGGGGCTGATTGCGGCCTGAAATATCCGCGCCGCCGCGTCCCGGTCGCCGGCCGCGAGCGCGGCGTCGAAGCCGGCCATCGCTTCGACATGCGCCTCCCAGGCGCGGGTGCCCTGCGCCAGGGTGAAGAGCGAGGGTTCGATGAGGGTCAGCGAGCGGACCCGGTGCGGCAGATCGAGCGCCAGCCGGAGCGCCACCGTCGCCCCGTAGCTGTGGCCGACGATATCGGCCCGGCCCTCGATCAGCCCCGCGGCGATGGTGGTGGTGAGCGTGTGCAGCCCCGCCGCGCCGCCGTCGCCGTTCCAATCGGCGCTGTCGCCGTGCGAGGGCCGGTCGAAGGCGGTCATGGCGAGCTTGGACAGAAGCGGGGCCTGAACCCTGGCCCAGGTCGCGACGGACCCGAGCGAGCAATGGATGAACAGCACCTTGCGGACGCCGCCGCCGAGCCGAACGACATGCGTGGGAAAGCCCGCGATGCGCTCGGTTACCGCCACCGTCAGCCGGCCCCTTCGAGATGGACGGCGAGGTCGTCGAGCCGGTCCTGGCCCCAGAACACAGCCCCGTCTTCGGTGACGAAACTGGGCGCACCGAAGACCCCGGCGACCACCGCCTCTTCGAGGTTGCGGCCATAGACCTCGGCGCCGGTGAACAACCCCGACATCGCGAGCCCGGGGTCGAACCCGGCGCCCGCCAGCGCCGCGGTGATGACCGCGTCTTCGGCGATGTTCTTCTGCTCGGCCCAGCAGGCGCTGAGCACCGCTTCGACGAGGCCGGGGAGATCGCCCTCGCCGGTCTCGCGCGCCACCTTCTGCGCGGCGATGATCGCGTAGGACGCCGGCGCGGCATTGGTGGGGAAATGGGCGGGCTGGACATGGATCGGGAGGCCCGCACGCTGCGCCTGCCGCGCGAGATCGGCGAGCCGGTAGTCCTGGCGCGCCTGCGGACGCTCACCGAGGGGGGTGCCGCCGGTGCGGGCATAGAGCGCCATGATGTCGAGGGGCTTCCAGGTGACGTCGAGACCGCGGGCCTCGGCGAGCGCGCGAAACCGCGGCAGCGACAGGTAGGTATAGGGCGAGATCGTCGAGAAATAGAAATCGAGCTGGGACATTTTGTTGCTCACGGGCGCGGACCGGTGGTCAGAACCCTAGCCCGGTGCTAAGCGAAGTCAACGCGCGCCAGGTCGATTCTGTCGCGATTGTGTTACAGAAATACCTGCGGGAATACCGATCAGGAAGACTGGGGACCGGACCGATGGCATCCATTCACGAACCCAAGCTCATCTCGGGCAATGCGAACCGTCGGCTCTCCGAAGCGGTCGCCCGGCGGATGTCGGTTCACCGCGGCGCGCGGGTCAACCTGGTGGAAGCCCGTGTCGAGCGGTTCAACGATCAGGAGATCTTTGTCGAGGTCCACGAGAACGTGCGCGGCGAAGACATGTTCATCATCCAGCCGACCTCGAACCCGGCGAACGACAACCTGATGGAGCTGCTCATCATCGCCGACACGCTTCGCCGCTCCTCGGCCAGCCGGATCACCGCGGTGATCCCCTATTTCGGCTACGCGCGGCAGGACCGCCGCTCGAAAGCGCGCACGCCGATCAGCGCCAAGCTGGT
>JAGRMP010000039.1 GCA_020441225.1 Maritimibacter sp.
TCGACCGCCGGTCGAAGTGATGGTCGGGTTCATCGACGATCATCGTGGAGCGCTCGGGGTCGAGCCGATCTGCAAACACCTGCCGATCGCCCCGTCGACCTACTACGACCATCAGGCGAAGCGGGCCGATCCCGAGCTTTTGTCGGATCGAGCGAAGCGGGATGCGGAACTGCGCCCCGAGATCCGGCGCGTGTTCGAGGCGAACTGGCGGGTCTACGGCGTGCGCAAGGTCTGGCGACAGCTTGGACGAGAGGGCTTCGACGTTGCCCGATGCACGGTGGCCCGGCTGATGAAGGACATGGGTCTGCAAGGCGCCATCCGCGGCAAACCGCACCGGACGACGATCCCTGACAAGAAGGCGCCATGCCCGCTGGACAGGGTGAACCGCCAGTTCCGCGTGCCCGCGCCGGACCGGCTATGGGTCAGCGACTTCACCTACGTGGCCACGTGGGCCGGCTTCGTCTATATGGCTTTCGTGATCGATGCTTTCGCCCGCCGCATCGTTGGCTGGCGGGTGAGCCGAACGGCCCATGCCGGCTTCGTTCTCGATGCGCTGGAACAGGCAGTCCATCAGCGTCGGCCCGGGGCCGGACTGGTGCATCACTCGGATCGCGGGTCGCAAGGCGGATTCAACCGGTCGTCGCAACACCTTCGATCATATCCTGTTTGATCAGCCGGTCGAGAGCTTCCGCCGGTGTCTGCCAACCCAGCGTTTTGCGTGGTCGTGTGTTCAGCGCATGAGCAACGGCGCTCAGCTCGTCGGCGCCGTGTTGGCCGAGGTCCGTCCCCTTGGGGAAGTATTGGCGGAGCAAACCGTTGGTGTTCTCATTGCTACCACGTTGCCAAGGGCTCTTAGGATCGCAGAAGTAGATCTCGAGACCGGAATCGATCCGAAGTTGCGCGTGCTGGGCCATCTCGGCGCCTTGGTCCCAGGTCAGCGAGCGTCGCAGGTGAGCAGGCAAGCTGCTGATCATCTCGGCAATGGCATCGCGGACAGCCTCGGCACCGTGACCGGCGAGGGCCGGTCCGTTTTTGACAGACTTTCCCGTCCCGTGCCCGTCCATGCGCGGCAAGTGCAGAAGCATGGTGAAGCGGGTCGTGCGTTCGACCAGCGTGCCGATCGCCGAGCTGTCAAGACCGAGAATGAGGTCCCCTTCCCAATGACCCGGAACTGCCCTGTCCCCGACCTCCGCCGGGCGGTCGCTGATCATCAGCGCATCAGCGATGAAGGTCTTGCCGCGGTTCCGTGCGCGTTCGCGAGGCAACCTGAGAGCACGGCCGGACCGGAGACAGGCAGAGAGCTCCCGCTTCAGCGCGCCGCGTCCCTGGATGTAAAGCGCTTGGTAGATTGCCTCGTGGCTGATACGCATGGTGGGGTCCTCGGGGAAGTCCACCTTCAGGCGCTGCGCGATCTGTTCCGGGCTCCAGGCCGAGGACCAGCGTCGGCTTTGTCGGTGAACAGCGCGTCGTCCTTTCCATATCACGACAGGCCCATCGAAGGCGATGCCGTCCGGTGTGGCAATGCGGCCGGACAGCCGATCCTGCACGTAGTCACGCAGGGCGGGGTTGAGCGCGAGCTTGCTGGCCTTCGGACGTCTGGCTGCACGATCCGCGTGCCACTGCGCGTTGATCGCGCGGTATTCGAAATCTCCGCCACGGGTCGCCGAGTTGCGCCTGATCTCTCTGGAGATCGTGCTGGGCGATCTCCTCAGCTTCCGCGCGAGGGCGCGGACACCTGTGCCCCTCGCGCACTCCAAGGCTATTTCCTCACGTTCTGCGAAGGAAAGGCTACGGCTCGTCGGCAAAGGTGCCGATGGCGCAAGATGTGTGGGAGGCATTCCGCCAGAACTCCGAAACCATCGGGTTCCGACAGGAGCAGAGACACCCGCTTGAATAGCGGCTTCCTCACTGGATAGCCCCGCTGCAATCTCCCGCCAGAACCGGCATAGATTCTCACGCTGCCAGACTGGGGGCCGACCTGGCGAGGTTAATTTGCGTCGCGTCGAGCGATCGGACTTTCGTTTTCCCATAGTCATCAACACCTCCATCAACGGGGTGTTGCGACGACCGGTTGAATCCGCCCAATACCTGTCGATCAGATACACGGAGCGGCTCGCGGAAGCCGGCATCGAGCCCTCGGTCGGCAGCGTCGGCGACAGCTACGATAACGCGCTCGCCGAGACGATCAACGGCCTCTACAAGGCCGAGGTCATCCACCGTCGTGGCCCTTGGCGCAACTTCGACGCCGTCGAGTATGCCACCCTCGAATGGGTCGACTGGTTCAACGCCCGCCGCCTGCTGGAGCCCATCGGAAACATCCCGCCCGCAGAGGCCGAAGCCAACTACTACGCAGCTCTGGATACTGAAGCCATGGTCGCGTAGCTTAAAGCAACCAGCCTCCGGCAAACCCGGGGCGGTTCAGTTCGCCTCTGACATTCGGGCCATAGGGCTTGAGGCCGGCCCGATGTCTTCGTTTCTGGTTGCTGGTCTTGAACGCCAAGGTCTGTCCGCCATCCTGATGGAAACGCGTCGGGTCAACGCGGCGCTGTCCGCCATTCCGGTGAAGACGGATCGGGGGGACGCGCGTGGCATCGCCGAGCTGCTGAGAAAGGGCTGGTTCCAGCCGGTCCATATGAAGTTTCCGTCCGCGCGAGACATGCGTCTGATGTTGTCAGCCCGAGAAACGCTCGGTCGCCGGATCCGGGAACTCGACAATTCCGTCAGAGGACTCCTTCGAGGCTTCGGTTTGCGGGTTCCGAAAGGCGCGCGGGGACGCTTCACCGGATTGGTCAGGGCCCTCGTGGAAGACAACCCGGTTTTAGCCGAGGCCATTTCACCCTTGTTGAACGCGCGTGAGGCGATGGCCGACGAGTTCGCCAGACTCGATCGGCTTGTGAGGGAGCTATCGGCAAAGGACGATGTCTGCCGCAGGTTGATGACCGTTCCGGGCGTGGGGGCAGTAATCGCGCTGACCTTCCGAGCAGCCATCGATGATCCTACCCGCTTCAGGTCGTCGAAATCTGTCGGCGCCTGTTTCGGCCTGACGCCACGACGATACCAGTCAGGGGAGACGGACCGGATCACGTCGATCACCAAGGCCGGGGATGCCGGCGTCCGGGCCGCCCTCTACGAGGCGGCGCACGTCATGCTCGTGCGATCCACGAAGTGGA
>JAGRMP010000040.1 GCA_020441225.1 Maritimibacter sp.
GGCTCCCCGATGCCTGGGAAACGGCGCATCCGCCGCTCGACCCCGCGGCACCGGACGACGTCTGGGCGATCGCGCCGGATCGCGGCCTGTCGCTCCTCGAAAGCTACCTCGCGGAGCGCGCCGCCGATCTCTAGCCGGCGGCCCCGGCACGCGCTGGACCGGACGCAGCCGCGGCCCGCGCCCATGCGCATCCCCAAAGCCTTCGGGACGCTTGCCGTCCTGCGGCGTCCGGTCGACGGCGAAGCGCCCCGTCCCGTCCCGCCGCGCCGCGCCGCAGCGGGCTTCGGCCGGGCGGGCAGCGGGCCGGGACGGAACGACGCCGGGTATTCAAGGCCGTTTGGGAAAAGTCGGCGGTTTAACCGGATTGCGAAACGGGTATCCCGTGCCCGGCGGATTGTTTCCAACGGAGCGACGAATCGCAGACGCAGAAAAACGTCCGATTTTCGGCACGGCCCGATTGGGCCGAAGTTGCAGTAATTTAAACGAATTTCAATAAACCCACGTACTGTTTCGACTATGTGCCCGAATTGTCACTCCCTACGGGGCCTTCCGAGCTGCAAAAAATTGGGTTTTTCCAACGATTACAGGTATTTAGATAGATTTGGTTCGAATAAGGATAATTGCGGCACGATTGCGGCATGGATGTGTGCAGTTAGAGTTAATACAATGTCACCATTGAATTAAGTTGTCACAAACTGGTCCCCAGGGGAGGGGTAGCCCCTTCGGATCAGACGGAGCGGCGATTTGTTTCTACGTGGTGTGTGGGGTTGATTGGGGGTGGGAAATTGACAAGTCTCAATACAGGGCCGTGGCGCGCGCGTTCGGTCGCCGGGCGACGGGCAAGGATGTGGAACATCGGCAGGCACTACAGCCGCGTGTTCGGCGAGGTGTGGTCGCATAAGAGGCTGTTTACCGGCGACCAGATCGTGGTCGCCGCATCCCTGACATTGGCCTTCATCCTGCAGTCCGGGTTCCCGGCCGTATGGTCCGACGGCGCACGGCTCGCCGAGCTGATCCTCGCCGGCATGGTCACGGCCGGCGTGGTCTTTCCGCTCAGCGGCATGTACCGGCGCCACTGGTTCTCGGCATCGATCCGCGACGTGTTGATCGTCGGTTCCGCCGCGGCGCTGATGCTGACCCTGGTCGCTCTTCTCAACCTGTTTGGACTGGCGGCAGCCGGCACGCCTGCGGGAGTGTACATTGTCGCCCTGTTCGTCGCCCCGCCCTTCCTGGCGCTGGAACGGCTCGCCCGCCGGATCAACAACAACGCCGTGGGCCTGCTGCTCGGCGGCGGCAAGGCGCAACCGAAGCGCGGCGCGGATTCGGTTCTGCTCGTCGGCACCGGGACGGCCTGTGATCTGTTCCTCCGGGCGATCCGCAACATGCCCAATCCGCCGTTCGAGCCGATCGGCATCGTCGATGACGTCGAGCACACCCGCGGCCTTGTTTTCCAGGACGTGCCGATCATCGGCTCGGTGGTGGACATGGACACGGTGCGCGAATTCTTCGTGACCCACCCGCTGCCGCGGCACATCGTGATCACCGAGCCCCCGGCGCAATTCAACGAGAGCAACATCCGCGACCTGCTGACTTGGGCCGAGGCTCGGGGCATCGGCGTGCGCCGCCTGCCCGGCCTGTTCGAGCTTCACAGCTTCGACGAAACGACGGCGACGCGGACGGTCGAGGTGCATCCCAACGACCTCCTGCATCGGCCGGCCCGGGTCAACGACCGTCGCCGCCTTGCCAGGCGCCTGACCGGGCGCCGGATCGTCGTGACCGGAGCCGGCGGCAGCATCGGCGGCGAGCTGGTCCGCCAGATCGCCGCGAACGAACCGGAAAGCCTGCTGCTGATCGACAATTCCGAGTTCAATCTCTACTCGATCAACAAGGATCTCGAGCGCTTTTTCCCGGGTGTCGAACGGCAGGTCCAGATCTGCGACGTGCGCGACCGGGCCCGGGTCGAGTACCTGTTCGAAACCTACCGGCCGGACATCGTGTTCCATGCCGCGGCGCTCAAGCACGTCCCGATGGTCGAGGCGAACCCGCGCGAAGGCGTGTTGACCAACGTCACCGGGACCCGCAACGTGGCCGATGCCGCGCGAAATTCGGGCGCCTCGGCGATGGTGCAGATCTCCACCGACAAGGCGGTCAACGGCACTTCGGTGATGGGCGCGACCAAACGGGTCGCCGAGCTCTACTGCGGCGCGCTCGACCGCGAGACGGAGCGGGACGCCCACGGCACGCGGTTCATGACGGTGCGGTTCGGCAACGTGCTCGGCTCGTCGGGATCGCTGATTCCGCTGTTCAAGGAGCAGATCGCCAAGGGCGGCCCGCTGACGGTCACCGATCCCCGCATGGAGCGGTACTTCATGACCATCCGCGAGGCGGTGGAGCTGACGCTCATGGCCTCCGCGCATGGACTGGAACAGAAAACCGAACGCGGTGCGATCTTCGTCCTCGACATGGGCGAGCCGGTGCGGATCGTCGATATCGCCGAACGGATGATCCGCCTGTCGGGGCTGGAACCCGGCAGGGACATCGGAATCGAATATATCGGCATGCGCCCGGGCGAAAAGCTCTACGAGGAACTGTTCGACGCGCTCGAAACACCGCGGCCGAGCGGGCTCGACGGCGCGCTGCTGGCGGCCTCCGCTGTGGTCCCGCTCGACGCGTTACGGGCCTCGACCGACCGGCTCGAAGCCTTCGCCGGGATGAACGACGTGCCGATGATCCTCGACATGCTGCACAAGATCGTTCCCGGCTACGGCGACGGCGCAACGACGGCGCGCCCGCCTGCCCCGAGCCGGCAGGTGCTGGTGCAGGCGAACGGCCAGAAAAGCGTCAAGCGGCCGGACCGGATCGCACCCAGGCCGGAGGCCGACAAGCCGCGGTTCCCGACCGCGCCGCGGTTTCCCGGTTCCCCTCTGGCGGCGGGAGGCGATCTGCGGAAGAGTTGACACCGGCGGCGCCAAGCCCGATTCATGGATGTGCTATGCATGATTTGGTCGCCCGAGGCGTTGGTGGGGAAAGCGTCGGCACAGCATTTCAGGCCCGACGCCCGGTGGCCACGGGGCGCATTCACGTCCGCACAGGAGGCCTTTTGGAAGAACGATGAAGGTGCTCCACTGTATTACCAGCACCGGTGTTGGAGGTGCGCAGGTCATGCTGCTGCGCTACCTCCGCGCGCTTGGCCCGCTTGCGCGCGAGCACACCGTCTATTCGCTCATGCCCCGCGGCGAGATCGGCGACGAGATCGCCGCCCTCGGCGTCGCGGTCCGTTCCGCTGACATGGGACAGGGCGCCTACTCGCTGCGCGGGCTGCTGCATCTGCGGCGGACGATCGGCGAGGTCGGACCGGACCTGGTCCACGGCTGGATGTACCACGGAAACCTCGCCGCGCGATTGGCGTCCATGGGACCGGGCGCGCGGCCGCCGGTGGTCTGGGCCGTGCATCACTCGCTTCAGGATATCCGCGCCGAGCGTCGCTCGAGCCGCGTCGTCATGCGGGCGAGCGCGCTCCTGTCCGGCGGCGTCGCCGGGATATCGTACTGCGCCCGCATCGCCGCCGACCAGCACGCAGCTCTGGGCTTCGCCGCGAAGAAGGGCATCGTCATTCCGAACGGGATCGACACCGACGAGTTTCGCCCGCAACCCGATGCCCGCGCCCGGCTGGGGGCACTCGCGGGCATTCCCGACGATCGGGTGATCATCGGCAATGTCGGGCGCGACCATCCGATGAAGGACCAGGCCCGCATGGTCGCCGCCGTGGCCCGCCTGCTCGAGCGTGGCCACAACGTCCACGCGGTGCTCATCGGGTTCGGCCAGGAGGACGGAAGCGCACGCCGCGCCGCAGACGAACTCGGCATCGGCGACAGGGTGACCACGCTGGCCGAGCGCAACGACATTGCGCATCTCGTCGGCGGGTTTGACATCTTCCTGTTGCCCTCGGCCTGGGGCGAGGCATTTCCGCTTGCGGTCTGCGAGGCAATGGCCGTCGGGGTCCCGGCCGTGGTCACCGATGTGGGCGACAGCAGCTGGATCGTCGGCGACACCGGCACGGTCGTGCCCCCGGGCGACACCGAAGCGCAGGCCGACGCGCTCGCCGCGCTCGTCACCCTCGGCCGGTCCGGGCGCCAGGCATTGGGGCGCGCCGCGCGGGCGCGGATCTGCGACAACTTCTCGATCTCCCGCTTCGTCGAAGCCCACGAGACCTGGTACCGCAGCGTGACCGCGACCGGGCCGAGCGGCGCCGGCGCGCCGGGTGCGGCGGCGGATCGGTCGCCCAACGGAGGGCTGGCCCGATGACCGGCACGTCGGTCCCGGCGCGACGCATCGCGCTCGTCAGCAGCTATGCGCCGAGCCTCACGCGGTTCCGGTTCGATCTGATCCGCGCGCTCATCGCCGAGGGGCATGCGGTCACCGCCTTCGCGCCCGAGAACGACCGGCAGGTGGCGGCCGCGCTCGCCGGGATCGGCTGCGATTTCCAGGTTCTGCCGATGGCGCGGACCGGCACCGACGTGTTCGCCGATCTGGGCCTCCTCGCCCGGATGACCCGCGCCTTCCGGCGCCTCCGCCCCGATGTCGTCATCACCTACACGATGAAGCCGGTGATCTACGGCGGGATCGCCGCCCGGCTGGCCGGAGTGCCCGACCGCCATGCCCTGATGACCGGCCTCGGCTATGTTTTCGCCGACCCCGATCCGCGGGGAAAGCGGCGGCTGTTGCGCGCGCTTTCGGTGCGGCTCTACCGCGCCGGGCTGCGCGGGACGGGGCGCGTCTTCGTCTACAACGGGGCGGATGAAGACGATATCCGGCGGTTCCGCATGCTCGACGACGACGCCAAGCTCGTCCGGGTGGCGGGCACCGGCGTCAATCTCGAGCGATACCCGCACCGGCCTGCGCCGGAGGGCCCCCTGCGCTTCCTGATGATCGCCCGTCTTCTGGCGGACAAGGGCGTGCGCGAATACGTGGCGGCCGCGAAACGGCTGAAACCGGCGTTCCCCGAGGCGGAATTCCGCATCCTCGGCCCGCTCGATCCGAACCCGGAAGGCATCGGCGCGGACGAGATCGCGCAATGGCGGCGCGACGGCGTGGTCGACTACCTCGGCGAGACGGACGATGTGCGTCCCTACCTCGCCGACAGTTCGGTCTTCGTCCTGCCGTCCTATTACCGCGAGGGCATTCCGCGTTCGATCCTCGAGGCGATGGCAACCGGGCGCCCGGTGATCACGACCACCCTGCCCGGCTGTGCCGACACCGTCGAAGACGGGGTGTCGGGCTACCTGGTCGCGCCGCGCGACGATGCGGCCCTGGCCGCGGCAATGCGCCGGTTTCTCGACGATCCCGCGCGCGCCGAGCCGATGGGACGCAGCGCGCGCACGCGGGCCGAAGCCGTGTTCGACATCCACAAGGTCAACCGCCACCTGGTGACGCAGATGGGCCTCGGCGCGGGACCCAATCCGTTCCCGGCACGGGCCGCATGAGCGGCGGCCCCATGGCGAACCGGTTCAAACGTCTGATCCATTTCGACGAGGTCGTGCCGCGGATCCTGCGCAATGTCGGCGTGCTGGTCTCCGGCACTGCCATCGTCTCGCTGCTCGGGATCGTCACGCTCGCCATCATCGCCCGCGCGCTCGGCCCCGCCGGGGTCGGTATCTTCGCCCTGGTTGAAGCCTATGTCCGCACCATCGACATGCTGACCCGGTTCCAGCCGACCCAGGCGATCATCAAATACGCCTCGGCAGCGGCGGAACAGGGCGACCGCGACCGTTTCGCGCGCCTGATCAAGTTCTCGATCCTGGTCGACCTCGCCGGCGGCGCGCTTGCGGGCACGATCGCGATCGCGCTCGGATGGGGGGCGGCGCGCCTGCTCGATCTGGGCTCGGACGGCGTCGGTTACATCATGTTCGTATCCGTGGCACTGTTCGTATCGTTCCGGCCCACAGGCATCGCGGTTCTGCGCCTGCTCGACCGGTTCGATCTGCTCGCGAAGGCCGATGTCGGCGTCGCCGTGATGCGGCTCACGATCGCCGCCGTGGCCTTGCTGCTCGATCTCGGGATCTGGGCATTCATGGTCATCCTGCTGTTGCAAAGCCTGGCCGACGGGATCGTGGCCTTCGTGCTCGCAATGCGCGAGTTGTCGCGTCAGGGCTACGACGGGATCTGGCGCGCCTCTGCCCGTTCGGCGGCGGCCGAAAACCCGGGCCTGCTGCGGTTTCTGTGGAACTCCAACATCAACCAGATCCTGCGCCAGTCGATCCTGCGCTTCGACGTGCTCGCCCTCGGCGCGCTCGTCGGCCCGTCTTCGGTCGGCCTCTACGAGGTGGCGAAACGCTCGGGCAAGTCGATCCTGCGCCTGGCCCGGACGATCACCCAGGTGCTGTTCCCAGAACTGGCCAGGCTCTGGGTCCGCGGCGAACAGGCGCGTTTCCGCAGGATCATCTGGCGCGTCAGCGCGATGACCCTGACCGTCAGCATGGTGCTGTTCGTCCCTCTCGCCTTCGCCATGCCGACGATCGTCAAGGTGGTGTTCGGCCCCGAATTCGCGGGAGCCGTGCCGTTGATCCTCCTGTTCGGGGTCTCGATCATCGTGCAGATCACCGGCCTGCCGTTCAATCCGGCGCTGTTCAGCATCGGCCGCGACCGCGAGCTCCTGTGGATCACGATTTTCGCAACGATCCTGTTCGCCCTTGCGTTTTACCCCGCGGTGATGCTGTTTTCCGCCATTGGCGCGGTGCTTTGCCACCTCCTCTTCAGTATCATCTGGTTCATCGGGTGCCTGTGGTTGTTGAGGGCGACACCGCTCCCGGAGGAAGCGCATCCCTGAGGAAGCGACCGCATGAGCGTGGCAGCAGCCGGAACGATCGGAAGTGCCCAGGCGCCGGCGGCGCCGGCCCAAAGGCTTGAACTGGCCCTCGCCGTGGTCTTCGTTGCCCTGGCGCCGGTGAACTTCCTGCGCCTCGGCGGGATCTATTTCACCGCGTCGGATTTCTTCGGCATCGCGACACTGATGCTGATGCTGCTCAACCGCCGCGTCCCGCTCGCCTTTTTCGGCCCCGTCACCTCGCTCTGGCTGCTGTCGTTCCTGCTGTTCCTGGGCGGGCTGATGCTGGGCTCCATGCTCGGCGGCGACCCGCTGG
Source organism: Maritimibacter sp. (assembly GCA_020441225.1). Next base: position 7,140 of record JAGRMP010000040.1, read on the forward strand.
CAGGGCTCGTCGTCTTCGTCCAGTATTCCTATTCCCTGATCATCATCCCGATGGTGATCTCGGCGCGCCGGCTGGACGAGACGCTGATCCTGCTTCGGGTGTTCGTCTTTTCCATCGCGGCAATCATGCTGCACGGCGCCATTCTGGTGAATTTCGTGTCGAACGCCGATCCCACCATCGTCTCGCCGAGCGGGCGCCTGCGCTCGCTGATCGGACGCGAAAACGCCGCCGCGGCCATGGCCGCCGTCGCAATCACGTTCAACGTCTATCTGCGGCTCATCGGCGAGATCCGCATCCGCTATTTCGTTCCGTCCATCGCGGTCCTGATCTACGGGCTGCTGCTGACCGGCTCCAATACCGGGTTCGGCGGCGCGGTGATCGGTGTCGCGTTCGTCCTCCTGCTCATGGGACAGGTCCGCGCCATCCTGGTGTCCTTGGCTCTGAGCGGGCTGGCGGTGTTCGTCATCGCCAAGTTCGGCGCCTCATTGCTTCCCGAGGTCTTCGCGGAACGCGTGCTCGGCGCGCTGAGTTCAGGCGACATCAGCCAGGCCGGGACCTTCGAGGACCGGTTCGATCTGATCCGCGAAGCGACCGGCGTGGCCAACGGAACCATCTTCCTCGGCCTCGGCGCCGACCAGTACCGCACCATCAGCGTCCAGAGCACGCCGGTCCACAACACCTACCTGCTCGTGTTGGCGGAGGGCGGTCTGGTCTCGCTCCTCGGCCTGTGCGGGTTCTTCCTCACGGGCACGGCGCTGGGCGTCGCGGCGCTCACGAATCCCGACACCCGCGTCCGGGGCGCGCTCACGCTGGCGAATGTCGTGTTCTTCGCGGTGCTGCTGAATGCGTTTGCGCATTTCTACGCCCGGTTCTGGCACGTCCCGTTGGTGCTGGCGATGAGCCTGAGCCTGCCGCGCGGCGCTCAGTCGATGTATCCGTACCGCTTGAGCTGACCGCGCGCGACCCACGCCACCTGGCGCTGCGCCGCCGCCGGCATCTCCCGCGCCCAGCTGTCGTCGTAGCGAACCGCGACCGGTCCTTTCATGCGCATCCGGCTCCCCGCCATCTGGTGTCCCGGGACGATCGGCGCGCCCCCGGCGATCCGCGCGGCCAGGGGCGCGAGATCCACCCCGACGGCGGCCGATATCCGGGCCATCTCGGTCGCCGGATCGCGGGCAAGGTCTTCGTAGCGGATCCGTACGACGTGGTCGCGTGGCAGCCGCGCAGCCAGCGTCTCCGCCTTGCTGTTGTACATCCGCCAGCGCAGCGCGGTCCGGATCGGCGACCGCGGAATGATCTGTTTCTGCACGCCGCCCTTCACGTCCATCGGGATCGCGCGCCCCATCGCATGCGCCACCGCACGGGCGTCGCGCACGAGGTGTATCACCCGAAGGTCGATGTCCGGGTCGCGCAAGAGGGCCAGTGCCCGCCCCGGGGCTTTCGACGAGTCGAGGATGATCGGCGCGCCGGTCTGGGCGCGAATGGCCGAGAACAACGCCCCCGACTGGGCGAGGAACGTCTCCAAACGCCGTCCGACGCCCATCCGCGCGGGGGCGAAAAGCGGTTCAACCGCGCGTTGCAGCGCATCATGCGCGACCGGATCAACCGTCCGGGTCCAGCCGGACATGACCGGGCCCCAGACCGGGCAATCCGACAGCCGTTCGCCGCAGGCGCAGAATTCGTTTTCGCGCCAGGCATGCCGGCACATGGCGGAAATCTCTCCCGCGCCGAAGATCTCCGGATGCATCCCGAGCGCGATATCGACCACCGTCGATCCGCTGCGACCGTAGCCCGCGACATAAATCACCCGGTTGCGCATTTCAGATCCAATCAGGAAAAACCAAATGTCCATTTCAACTTAACCCAATTCCTCCATCGACGTGGACTCCCTTTTTCTCTAGAGTCCGCGGTGTTCCGATCAAGCAACCAGTTCTATCGCATGACCGTCTTCTCAAGGTTCTTTTGCTTCGCAGTTGCCCTCCTGCTCGCGCATGCGGCGCTGGCGGAGGACTACGTGTTCGTCGCGGGCGACCGTGTCCTGATCCGTGCCGGACGGTGGGATCACACCACGTTCCGGTTCGAATACTGGGACGGCGTCAGCGGCGAATACAGCCTCTCCGCGAACGGGGACATTCATGTGCCCCTGGCGGGGACGGTGCGGGCACTCGGCGAGACAGCAGACAGCCTGTCGGCCGCGGTCACGCTGCAGATCCAGCGTCGGATCGGGCTGACCGACCCGCCGGAAGTCGCCATCGAGATCGCCGGCCACGCTCCGATCTATGTCAGCGGCGCGGTCAACACGCCGGGCGCCTTCCCGTTCCGTCTCGGCATGACGGTGCGACAGGCGCTGGCGCTGGCCGGTGGCCTGGGTTCGGCCAGTGCCAGCGAAGACGGCGCCGAGCGGGAACTCATCCGCTACAGCGGCCAGATCGCGGTGCTCCTGCAGCAGCTCGCCGCGCTGGAAGCCGAAGAGGCGCGGCTGGAAAACGAGGTGGCCGCCATCGAGGCGCGGGCAAACGGCGCGGCAGCGCCCGACGAGCCCGGCGAGCTCGAGGGGATCCAGCTCGAGCTGTTCCGGGCCCGGCAACGCTCGATCGGCACCCGGGAAGAAAACATAAAGGAACTTCAAGACCTTGTCGCCGAACAGGTGCGCCGTCTCGACGAACAGATCGTCCTGGTCGAGAGCCAGGTCGAAACCGCGCGCGACGATGCGGGCGTGGTCGAGGACCTGACGCAACGCGGGCTTGCGGTGCGCTCGCGCATGTCCTCCGCCGAGATCACCCTGGCCAATTTCGAGGCGCAGCTCGTCCGGCTGGAAGTTGCCCGGCTCGAAGCCGTGCAGCAGCTCAATCTCGCGCGGCGCGACGAAATCACCTTGTTCGACGAGGCCCGCCTCGGTCGCCTTGCCAGCCTGCGCGACGTCCGCCTCGATCTGGCGACCACGCGCGCCGAACTGCGCACCGCGCGGGCGCTCAATGCCGAGGCGGCCGCCCGCAGCGCCGCGGGCAGCGTGCTCGATGCGGTCGCCGAGGTGAGCTACGTCGTGACCCGCGATGACCCGTCGGGCATCCGCCGCATCGAGGCCGATCTCGACACCCGCCTCAGGCCCCGCGACACGATCGAAGTCTCGGTCGAAATGCTGCCGCCGGACTCGAGCAACTGAATGCGGCCCGGCATGTCCCAGCCCGAAACCGGGCCCGCGAACAGGGTGCGCATCCTCTTTCCCTTCATCGCGGGGTTCACCGTCGGTGGCAGCCATATTTCGGCGCTGAAATTGGTGGCCGGGCTCGACCGCACCCGGTTCGCCCCCTCCATCCTGCTGCATGACCTCGACGGCAACGGCCCGGGGCGGCTCGGCGACTACGTCTCGTCTCTCGGGCTGCCGTTCGAGACGCTGTCGGGCGTCGGTCTCATGGCGCCGCGCCACAGCCGCATTCCACAGACGGTGTCGCCGCCGGGCTACCTCCTGCAGACCCTCCCCCGGCTGCGCCGGATCCTGCGCGACGGCGCCTATGATATCGTCCACACCAATGACGGGCGGATCCATGTGAACTGGGGCCCCGCCGCACGCCTCGCCGGCTGCCGACTGGTCTGGCACCACCGCGAAGACCCGCGCGGCTTCGGCGTCAACATCCTCGCGCCGATCCTCGCCAACCGTATCGTTACCGTGTCCGATTTCGCCCGCCCCGCGCGGCCGCTCCTGCCGGTCGCCGGCCGGACGCAGGTGATCCACAGCCCGTTCGAGTTTGCCGAACCGCCCGACCGTGCGGCTGCCCGCGCCGCGTTGCTGACGGAGATCGGCGCCGATGACGACGCTCTGCTCCTGGGCTATTTCGGGTCCCTCGTCCCGCGCAAGAAGCCGCTCGCCTTTGTCCATGCCGTCGCCGAGACGGCCAGGGCCCTGCCCGGGCGCGATGTGCGCGGCCTGTTTTTCGGCGCGGCGATCCTGCCCGACAAGCCGCTGGACCGCGAGGCCGAGGCGCTGGCCGAGCGCCTGGGGATCGGCGACCGCATCCACCTGATGGGGTTTCGCCGGCCGATCGAGGGGCCGATGGCGGCGATGGACGCCAAGATCGTGACCGCCATCAACGAACCCTTCGGCCGGACGCTGATCGAGGCGATGCATCTCGGCGTCCCCGTCATCGCGACGCGCCATGGCGGCAATATCGAAGCGATCGACGACGGCGAGACCGGCTTTCTCGTGCCGACGGACGATCCGCAGGCCGTCGCGCGGACCGTCGTCGGCCTGGTCGAGCATCCCGAGCGCCGCGCCCGGGTGGTGGCGGCGGCGCGCAAGGATCTCGCCGAACGCTACGGCGCGCAACGCCACATCGCCCGCGTCAGCGCGCTCTACGAAGAGCTTGTTCCGGCATCGCGCGGCCAGGTCCGCGCCAGCGGCTGAGACGGTCCCGAAGGAGAGACGATGCGCAAATTCACCCCCGTCGCAGACCAACAGACAGGCCGCTCCCGGCCGCAGCACCGGCCCGCGCCGTGCGCCGCCCCGGGCCGGGCCGGCACGGGGCGCGGCTGATGGCCCAGCGTCTCGCCATCCTCCTGACCGGTCTCGGCGCGGGCGGGGCCGAGCGCGTGGTCGCGCTCCTGGTCCGCCACTGGGTGGCGCGCGGTCACGAGATCCACATCATCAGCTTCGACGCGCCCGACGCACCGGTCTATTTCGACGTCCCCCCCGCCGTCACCCTGCACCGGCTGGATCTGTCCCGCCCCGGCCGGAGCGCGGTCGGGTCGATCCAGCGCCTCGTCGCGCTCCGGCGCCGCCTGGCCGCGATCCAGCCCGATACCCTGATCTCGTTCCTGACCAAGAACAACGTCCTTGCACTGCTCGCCGCCTGGCGGCGCCCGGTCCGCACGGTGGTCTGCGAACGCAACAACCCGCAACGGCAGCAGGCGAACCGGATCTGGAACCGGCTGATGGCGCGGCTCTACCCCTGGGCGGATGTCATCGTGATGCAGACCCGCGCGAGCCTCGCCTGCCTGCCCGCCGGTGTCGAGAACGCGGTCGAGGTGATCCCGAACCCGGTGGAGCCACCCGCCGCGCGCCCCGCCGCGGACGGCGCGGCCAGGACGCTCGTCGCCGTCGGCCGCCTGGTGCCGCAAAAAGGGTTCGACATGCTGATCGAAGCGTTCTCCCGGATCGCGGACGATGTCCCCGACTGGCGGTTGTCGATCTTCGGTTCCGGCCGGATGCAGACGGAGCTGACAGATCAGATCGACGCGCGCGGCCTGGGCGCCCGGATCGCACTGGCGGGTCAGACCGACCAGCCGGGCGCCTGGGTGACCGGGGCCGGTGCCTTCGTGCTGTCCTCGCGCTACGAGGGCTTTCCCAATGTCCTTGCCGAGGCGATGTCGGCGGGGCTCCCGGTCGTCGCGTTCGATTGCCCCTTCGGCCCCGGCGAGATCGTGACCGACGGCGTCGACGGGCTGCTGGTTCCGGACGGGGATGTGGCGGCCCTGGCCGATGCGCTGCGCCGCCTTCTGAGCGATCCCGCCCTGCAGGCCCGTCTCGGCGCCGCGGCCCGCGAGACCGCGGAAACCTACGCGGTCCCGAAGGTCGCCGCGCGTTGGGATGCGCTGCTTGAGCGGCAACACGACGGGAGGACGGGGCGGTGAGGCCGGTCCGGGCAGCGACGGGACAGATGACGGCACGGGCATGGGACGCGCGCCGCACCGACCCGGCCGGGCGGCCCGGCGCCGGACGCTCGGCCACAGGGAATTAGGGGCGGAAACGGGGTCATGGTGCAACGGATCGCAGTCCTGTCGGACATCCACGGCAATGCAGACGCCCTCGACGTCGCGTTGAGCCAGGTCGAGGCGGAGGCACCGGATCTCGTCGTCATCCTCGGCGACCTCCTGACCTACGGCACCCAGCCACTGACGGTGCTCGACCGTCTCGACGCCTTTTCGCGCGGCAACCGGGCGCGCGTTTTCATCAGCGGCAACCACGACGAGTTCTACTTCGGTCTCGAGACCGGCGACCCCGGGTTCTACGACCGGGTGCCGGACTTCGTGCGCGAATCCGTCTACTGGACCCAGGACCGCATCGCCCCGCATCCCCACCTGTCCGCCCGGTACCCCTGGGTCCGGTCCCACACCGAACAGGCGGTGGTCTTCGCCCATGCCAACCCCTACCGTTACGGCGACTGGCGCTATGTGTCGGACCCTGAGGCCTGCCGCGACGCCGCTGCGACCCTGGCCGCCATGGGCGCCCGGGTCGGTGTCTTCGGCCATTCGCACCGGGCCTTCGCGGCGCTCGTGGCGCAGGGGGCGGTGCGTGCCCTCGACCAGGGGGTTTGGCACGAGATCGAACCCGAGGCCGTCGCCATCATCAACCCCGGCGCCGTGGGCCATCCGCGCGGCACCGGGCTGAGTTACCTCCGCCTCGACGTCGACGGCGCCCGGATCCGGGCCGATATCCGTGCGATCGCATTCGACGCCGCCGCGCAGCGCCGTGCCATCGCCGCGGCCGGTTTTACCGCCGGGACGCGGGACAAACTGCTTTCATACTGGGAGACCTGACATGATTACGATCCTCGTGACGGGCAGCGGCGGTGGCGTCGGCCAAGGCATCATCAAGTCCCTGTTGATGATCCCGGACCTGCCGCTGCGGGTGATCGGCGCCGACATGAGCCCGCAGGCCGCCGGGCTCTATGCCTGCGACACGGCCTATCTCGTGACCGGTGCCGCAGATCCGGGATATCTCGCCTCGCTCGCCCGCATCTTCGAGGCGGAACAGGTGGACTACTACTTCCCCGGCACGGATGTGGAACTGACGTTCTGCGCCGAACACCGGGCGGAGATCGAAGAAAAATGGGGCGTGCGGGTGGTGGTCAACCCGCTCGAAGCGGTGCGGATCGCCGACGACAAGGCGCGCACGGCCGCGTTCCTGGCCGAGCAGGGCCTGCCGCATCCGGCGACCATGACCCTGCGTGCGGCCCGCGCCCGGACCGACCTCGCCTATCCGGTCATCGTCAAGCCCGCGGTCGGGTTCCGCTCCATCGGCGTCGTCCGCGCCGACGGGCCCGACGACCTGCGCGCCTATCCCGGCGAAGACGGCATCATCGTGCAGGAACTGGTCTCCTCGGCCGACCGCGAATACACCTGCACGATCGTCGGAAATGCCGGTGCGGTGTCGCCCGTGCTTGCGCTGCGTCGCGACCTGCGCGCCGGCGACACCTATCGCGCCTTTCCCGAGCGGGTTCCGCAGGTCGAGGCCTATGTGACCGACATCGCCCAGCGCCTCGGCGTCGAAGGCGCGTGCAACTTCCAGCTCCGGCTCGACCACGACGACGTGCCCAAGCTCTTCGAGATCAACGCGCGGTTCTCCGGCACCACGCCGTTCTGCGCGCAGCTCGGGTTCAACCCGGTGGAATACTACCTCAAACGCGACCGCGGCATCGCGCACGAACCGCAGATCCGCTGGGACAGCGCCGTCCTGAGGTACTGGAGCGAACTGGTCCTGCGGCGCGAGGATCTCGACCGGCTGCAAACCGACGGATCGCTCGCGCCGGACATCGCCCCGCAATTCAGCCTGTACGGAAGCCCGCGATGAAGCTCGCGCTGACCGGCGGCGCGGGGCTTTTCGGCCGTCATTTCCGGGCGCTCCTGGACCGGGACGGGGTCGATCACGTGTCCCTGACCCGGGACGACTGGAACCTCGAGGACTGGGCCGGGCCCGGGCGGCTCGCAGAGCTGATGCACGGCGCCGACACGGTGATCCATGCGGCCGCCTGCCTCCCCGGCGCGGGAGACGCCCGCCGCATGTTCGACGTCAACCTGCGCGCGGTCCTCGATCTGGCCGACTGGGCGCTGACCGCCGGAACCCACCTGATCTTCCTGTCCTCCGCCTCCGTCTACGCCGATCCCCACGCCGCGACCATCCCCGAGACCGCTCCGCTTGGGCCGGGACCGCTGGGCGGCCGCTACGCGACGAGCAAGCGGCTCGCGGAACGGGCCCTCGCGGATTATGCGGCCCAAGGGCTTCGGGTGACGGTGCTCCGGCCGTCATCGGTCTACGGCGCCGGGATAGCGGGCGATCAGCTGATCGCGCGCCTGCTCGCGGTCGCCGGCGCGGGCCGCCCCCTCGCCATCGACGGGGCGCGCAACCGGATCGACTTTCTCCATGTCCACGATCTCGCCCGCGCGGCGCTCCGCGTCGCCCGCAGCGGGACACCCGGCACGTTCAACATCGCCAGCGGCACGGCGACCTCCCTGGGGGATCTCGCCCACGCGGTTGCGGCGCTCTGTGATACGAAGGTCGAGATCGCGGACCCGGCGGGCGATCCTCCCCCGTTCACGCGCTTCGCGCTCGATACCGCGGCCGCCCGGTCGGGTCTCGGCTTCGAACCGGCGGTGACATTGCAGACCGGCCTCGCCATGACGCGATCCGGCGCCCTGCTCCCCCTCGACGGGGGGGCCGCGCCGGCGTGACGCGGCGCGGATGCGCGCTCGGACCTGCGGGCGCCGGAGGCCAACCCGATTTCCGGCCCATCCCGCGTCCGTGCGGACGATGTCAGGCGCCGTAGAAGTCCCGGTACCATTCCACGAAGCGCGCCACACCGGACGCGATATCCGTGCGCGGCGTGTAGCCCGTGAGATCGCGCAGCAGGCTGGCGTCGGCCCAGGTCGCGGGCACATCGCCAGGCTGCATCGGCAGCAGGTTGCGCCGGGCCGTCCGGCCGGTCGCGGCCTCGATGGCCGCGATGAAATCCGTGAGCTGCACCGCTTCGGAATTGCCGATATTGACCACCCGCCAGGGTGCCACGGGCGACAGGCTGTCCCCCTCCGGCACCTTGCCCTCGGCGGGACGCTCCGGCACCGCGTCGACCAGCAGGCGGATCGCCTCCACGAGGTCGTCGATATAGGTGAAATCCCGTTTCATGTCGCCGTGGTTGTAGACGTCGATCTCTTCCCCGGCGAGGATCGCCCTGGTGAATTTGAACAACGCCATGTCAGGCCGCCCCCAGGGCCCGTACACGGTGAAGAACCGAAACATCGTGATCGGCAAACCGAACAGATGCGCATAGGAATGCGCCATGTTTTCGTTGGCCTTCTTGGTCGCGGCGTAGAACGACATCTGGTGCGCCGCCCGGTCGGTCTCGCGGTAGGGCATCTCGGTATTGGCGCCATAGGCCGACGATGTCGAGGCCAGCAGCATATGGGCCGGCGGATGCGCACGCGCGGCTTCGAGCAGCTCGAACGTGCCGGTGATGTTGCTGTCCAGATAGGAGCGCGGATTCTCGATCGAGTAGCGCACGCCGGCCTGGGCCGCGAGATGGATCACCACCTCGGGCGTCTCCTCGGCGAAGAGCGCCCTCAGAAGATCGGGCGTCTGGATCTCCCCGTGGACGCTCCGGTACCCCCGGTGTTCTTGCAGGATCGCCTCGCGCCGGCGCTTGAGCTCGACATCGTAGTAATCGGTCAGCGCATCGACCCCGACGACGCGGAACCCGTCCTCCAGCAGCCGTTGGCAGACGTGAAAGCCGATGAAACCGGCCGATCCGGTCACTAATGCGGTGCGTTCGTTCATGAGCGGCTCCCTCCTGTCCGTCATCGGCTCTATCGGCGCGGCGCGTGCGGGCGCCCGGTTCAGCCGTCCGGCCTATCCATCGACCCCACCTGGGAAATCCGGATCTCCGGCTTGCCGGGATCGGGCAAAATGCGCGTTCGAAATAATCCCCGTTCCATGGCCTCGGTCCTATCGTCTGGCCACGAGCGAGTCCAGCCGCATCGCCGGGCGGCCGGGCAGACCCGCGCCACGCCCGTCGTCCAGATTCGATGCCCGCATCGCTTGCAGCGGTCAGGCGTCAAACGGCCGCGCGCCGCAACCAGGCACCGCTTCGACCGGGCCTGACCGGCGGGCGTTTTGCGGGGCGTTGCAGAAAGGAATTTGAACAAGCCATTGGGAATGCAGCGCATTCCGGGCCAAGTTGGTGCGGTCGAGAAGACTCGAACTTCCACGGGAGTTACCCCACAGCGACCTCAACGCTGCGCGTCTACCAATTCCGCCAC
>JAGRMP010000407.1:0-334 GCA_020441225.1 Maritimibacter sp.
CGCACCCGGGGGTCAATAATCTGCGAGGCGACCCGAGTTCCAAAGGAGGCCGCTGTGCCCGATGAAGCCCATTCCCTTTCGCCCGAGGATTGCCTCGTCGCGGTGATGTTCGCCGTCTCTGCCTCCGACGACGAAATCCGCACCGTCGAACTGCTGCGGATCGAGGCGAGCGTGAACAACCTGCCGGTCTTCGCCGCCTACGACACCGACCGGATCAAGGTGGTGGCGCGGGTGGTGCTCGACCTCTTCGCCGAGGAAGACGGGCTCGACGCGCTGTTCGGGCTGGTGCGCGACAACCTCCCGGTGCGTCTGCACGAGACCGCCTATGCGCTGG
>JAGRMP010000407.1:339-8021 GCA_020441225.1 Maritimibacter sp.
CGCTGGCCTGCGACGTCGCCGCCGCGGACGGCACGCTGCACGATCCCGAGCTGCGTATCCTCGAAGAGATCCGCCACGAGCTCGAGATCGACAGGCTGCACGCCGCCGCCATCGAACGCGGCGCGCGCGCCCGGTTCATGGCGCTGGAAGGCTAGCGGGCGGCGCCGGGCGCGCGCGGGCCGTCGCGCACAGGGTCTGCGCCCCCATGCACCCGACCGTACCCTTGACCTCCTCCGCCGATTGCGGGACGGTCCGGGCAACCTTGCCGCGCCCGCGGCCCAAAACCCGGATGATGCCATGCTCGACCAGTTTCCGATCACCAAGCGGTGGCCCGCAAAAGATCCCTCCGTCCTCCAGCTCTACTCGCTGCCCACGCCAAACGGCATCAAGGTCTCTGCGATGCTCGAGGAATGCGGGCTGCCCTACGAGGCGCACCTGGTGAGTTTCGCCGAAGCGGACCAGTTCACGCCCGAGTTCCTGTCGCTCAACCCCAACAACAAGATCCCCGCGATCCTCGACCCCGACGGGCCGGGCGGGCAGCCGATGGGGCTGTTCGAGACCGGCGCGATCCTGATTTATCTCGCGGAAAAGACGGGTAAATTTCTCTCGACCGATCCGGTGACCCGGTACCAGACCATCCAGTGGTTGATGTGGCAGATGGGCGGCGTCGGGCCGATGTTCGGCCAGTTCGGCTTCTTCCACGTCTACGGCGGCAAGGACTTCGAGGACAAGCGCCCCTGGACCCGCTACAAGGAAGAAGCCCAGCGCCTGCTCGACGTGCTCGACGCGCGGCTCGAGGGCCGCGACTTCATCATGGGCGACGACTACTCGATCGCCGATATCGCGATCTGGCCCTGGGTGCGCGCGCTCGAAACCGGCTACAAGGCCTGGGACGTGCTCGACGTGGCCGAGCTGGAAAACGTGAACCGCTGGTACAGGGCCTGCATGAGCCGCCCTGCGAGCGAGGTGGCGGTCAACGTCCCGCCCCGGCCCTGAGCTCCGGCTTCACCCCGGGGCCCTGACACGGCGCCTGCGCACTTGCCCGCCGCGGAGACCCTTCGGCACCGCGGCGGGCTTGGCGTGACACCACCCCGCGCCACACGCCTCAGGCCTGCTGCCTCACCCTTTCTGCCTCAGTCCTGCTGCAGCGTGGCGAGATACTCGACCAGCGACAGGAGCCGGCCGCGGGCGATGGTCTCGGCGCCATAGACACCGGCTTTCTCGACCCCTTCGGCCTCGAACGTGTCGCCCCAGATCGGCATCGTGCCGCCATGGCCGCGGATCCCGGTCCGCCCGTCGATGATCATCATCGTTTCGAGGAACGGGAACACGCCGTCATTGTTCCGCGCCAGCACCGTCAGGTCGGGCACCGGTTCCTTGAAGAAGGTGACCAGCGGACCTTTCCCATCGGCCGCCTCGCCGTGGCAGCCAGCGCAGTAGTTCATGTACTCGTACTGGCCGGTGACGGGCTCCTGCCCGAAGACAGGCGACACCGAGCCGGCGAGCATAATCGCAACGAGAGCAAAGAGCCGTTTCATCATCTCAGCCTCCCTCTTCCTTGCGGTAATTACTCAATCACAAAAACCGGGTGCGCGCCTTGATCCGGCGCAGATCGGCGGTCGATTTCGGACCTGTGGCGGAGGTTTTTCGGGCGGACGGGCGCGGTGCGATGGGCGCAGTAAGATGGGCGCGGCGGGAGCGGCGGGTTTTGCAGATGCGGCAGGTGCGACGGGCGCCCGGCTCAGGCTTTGTAGAGCGTCGCCCAGCGGTGGATGAGCTGGTGTTGGAGCCAGCGGGCGCGGCCCGCCCAGGCACGCGCACCTGCGGGACGTTCCATGTCGTCGGGCGCGATCGCGGCCCGGCGCGCGACGTCGCCCGAAAACACCGCGAAGGCCAGCGCCGCGTCGCCCGGCCCGGTCACGAAGCCCGCAAGCGAGGAGACGAAGTTGAGCGAGCCGGTCTTGGCGTGGATCCGGTAGCCCGCGCCGCTGACTTCGTCGCCCCGCGCGTCGAGCGGAGCGATTTCCTTGAGCTGCCCGTGCAGCGTGCTGCCGGGACCGACCTTGACCAGCAGGTTCACCATGTCGGCCGCCGAGACCTCGCTGAGGTCCGAGAGCCCCGAATGATCGACGAAATGCGCCGTCTCCGCCCCGGACTGGGCCCGCATCCATTCGGTCATCGCCCGCGCCGAGGCTTCGAGGCTGGTGGCGTCGCCGCCCCGCGCCGCGGTGGCGGTGAGCCCGATCACCTCGGCGGTGAGATTGGTCGAATGCAGGAGCATGAGCTGGACGATGGTCGCGAGCGAGGCACTTTCATGCGAGACCAGCACCCGGCCCCCGTTCACCACCTGCGCCGCCACTTCCGGCGCGGGCAGGCGGATGCCATGCGCCTGGGCGATCACCTGGGTCACCTCGCCGGCATAGAGGTCGGGCCGGCGCACCGGCAACCAGCGCGACCCGCCGTTGCCCAGCGCGGCGGCAGCGACGGTCCACTCGTCGACACCCTGCTGCGCCTTGTAGGTATAGGTCGGCAGGTCGCGGTTCACCACCGCCATGCGCGCCATGGTCACCGCGGGCCTGAGCGTGTCGGAGCGCGCGTCCATGCTCACCTGCCAGCCCGCATCGGCGCGCTGCCACTGGAAATGGACACGGTTGAAATTGAGGTTGGTGCCGGAGATCGCCGGGTTGTAGCCGACATGGTCGGGCTGGCGCGGGTCGATCGAGCGGATATAGGGCAGCGCGCCGGCGAACACCCGGAACGCCCCGGTGATCCCGGTCACGCCCTTGTCCTTGAGCCGGGCGATCATGTTCGACAATGCGTCGGTGTCGAGCATCGGATCGCCCGAGCCGGTGAGCACGAGGTCGCCCTGGATCACCCCGTCGACCATAGGCCCGGTGGCCACGAATTGGGTGCGGTAGCGGAAATCCTGCCCCAGCGCCTCGGTCGCGTAGAGCGCGGTGACCACCTTGGTCACCGAGGCGGGCGGCAGCGCCAGGTCGGGATTATGCGCTTCGAGGAGCTGCCCGGAGCGGGCGTCGACCACGATGAAGCCAAGCTCGCCGCCGAGCCGCGCCTGGGCCAGCAGATCTTCGACGGCCGGGGCGGTGAGGGCGGCGGGGGTGCCGGGCTTCGGCGCCGGGCGTATAGACCGCAGCGGGGCCTCGCCAACGGCGACCCCGGCGAAGGCGGAAACGGCGCCTCCCAAAAATATGCGTCTCGAAATGCCCCCAAGCATGGCCGGTAAATACCCGAGGGGCCCGAGTCGGAACAAGACTAGACTTGGAAACAATTCGCACCAATCCGGTAACGCGACATTCAGGTGACAGGCAATTGGTTGGAAAAGTATAATTCAATTGTTGCCCGTTCCGCACCGGTCTGTGGATATCTCGGAAACGGTTCGCGGGCCCCTGCCCGGCTCAGCTGCCGGCCCCGTGCCAGCCCCCCGCGGCGCGGATCGCGGTCGAGGAATGGGCCACCATCGGCACGTTGACGAGGCACCAGCTGGGCGGGGCCGAAGTGGCCAGCAGCTCCGCCGACTTGCCCGGCAGACGCGCCGCGCGGAACCGCCGCGCCGCCGGCGACAACCGCGCCGCGACCCGCTCGCCGGGCCGCGCGATCACCCCCACGGGCAGCGAGCGCATGATCTCTTCCCAGCGTTCCCAGCGATGGAAATCGGCGAGGTTGTCGGCCCCCATCAGCCAGGTGAACCGCACCAGCGGGTAGAGCCTGAACAGCGCCTCAAGCGTCTCGGCGGTATAGCGCGTGCCGAGCTGGGCCTCGATCCCGGTGATCTCGACCCGCGGATGCCGCATCACTGCCCGGGCGCGCGCCAGCCGCAGATCGAGCGGCGCAGGCCCGCGGGCCTTCAGCGGGTTGCCGGGGCTCACCAGCCACCACACCCGGTCTAGCCGGAACCGTTTCAGCGCCTCGCGGGTGATATGGGCATGGCCCTCGTGGGCCGGGTCGAAGGACCCGCCCAGCAGACCGACTTTCATCCCCGGCGCGGCATATGGCATGGCGTAGCGCATCGCGCCGGTTTCGCCCGGCGCGCGCACGCTGTCAATCTCGGCTTGACGGGGCGGTATTTGCTGACAAAAGTCAGGTAAATTTCCTGACCCGAGTCCGAGACCATGCCTGACAGAGACCCCCAACCCGGGATCGACCGCCTGCGGCGGTTCCAACGCATCGTTACCCGCGAGGTCGGCGCGCTCGACCAGAGCTTTCTCGGCCGGGGCCGGCCGCTCAATGCCGCGCGCGTGCTCAACGCGATCGGCCGCGGGATCGGCCGCGATGGACCTGGCCGCGGGACCGGCGAGGTCGGCACACTCCGCGCCTATCTCGGGCTCGACAGCGGGCTGATGAGCCGGCTCCTGCGCGGGCTCGAGGACGAGGGGCTGGTGACCACCGCCCCCGCGCCCGACGACGCGCGCCGCCGGGTGGCGCGGCTCACGGCCGCGGGCGAGGCCGAGTTCGCCGCCTACGAAACGCTGTCGAACGCCCGCGCCGGGCAGATCCTCGCCGCCCACCCCGACCCCGACGCGCTGCTCGCGGCGATGGACCTCGTCTCGTCGGCGCTCGGGCGCGACACGGTCGAGATCCGCCCCGCCGACCCGCAGTCGGAGGCGGCGCGCGCCTGCCTCGCGCGCTACTATGGCGAGCTCGCCCGGCGGTTCGAGAGAGGCTTCGATGTCACGCTCTCGCGCGACCCGGAGGCGGGCGACATGAGGGCGCCGAAAGGTGTCTTCCTGCTCGCCCTCTCCGATGGGGTGGCCATCGGCTGCGCCGGGCTCAAGGGCCACGCGGTGGGCACGGCCGACGCCTGGGGCGAGGTCAAGCGCGTCTGGGTCGATCCCGCCGCGCGGGGGCTCAGGCTCGCGCCGGGGATGATGGCGGAGATCGAGAACCGCGCCCGCGGCCTCGGCTTCGGCCTCTTGCGGCTCGACACCAATTCGGCGCTCCCCGAAGCGCTCGCGCTCTACCGCCGCCTCGGCTGGCAGGAGATCGACCGGTTCAACGACGACCCCTATCCCGACACCTTCTTCGAAAAGCGGCTGTGAGCGTTTGACCCGCGCCGGTGGCGCAGGGACACGCGGCGCTCCGTCCGAGGGCAGCGGGACGCCGCTTCGAAGCGGCGTGGAAGCGGTTTCGAAACCGCTTCCCGTGCGCCCGGCCCGCTCTTGCGCGCCCTATTCGGTCTCGGAGGACCTGGCCCAGAGGTTGATCGCCTCCTCGTCGGCATAGCGGTCGATCTCGGCAAGCTCAGCCGCGCTGAACTCGAGGTTCCCCACCGCCCCGGCGCAATCCACCACCTGTTCCGGCTTCGACGCACCGATCAGCGCCGTGGTGATCCCGCCGCCGCGCAGCACCCAGGCGATGGCCATCTGCGCCAGCGTCTGCCCCCGCCCTTCGGCAATCGCGTTGAGCGCCCGCAGGTTCTCGAGCGCCTTGTCGCTCAGCATCTTGGGATCGAGCGACTTGCCCTGCGTCGCCCGGCTGCCCTCGGGAATGCCGCCCAGGTACTTCTTGGTCAGCATCCCCTGGGCGAGCGGGGTAAAGGCGATGGAGCCCACGCCAAGCTCGGCGAGCGTCTCCCTGAGCCCGTCGCGCTCGACCCAGCGGTTGAGCATGTTGNNGCTGGTGGATGAGCAGCGGCGTGCCGAGATCCTTGAGGATCGCTACCGCCTCGCGGGTGCGCTGGCTGTTGTAGGACGAGATCCCGACGTAGAGCGCGCGGCCCGAGCGGACGATATGGTCGAGCGCGCCCATGGTCTCTTCGAGCGGCGTCTCGGGGTCGAAGCGGTGGCTGTAGAAGATGTCGACATAGTCGAGCCCCATCCGTTTCAGCGACTGATCGCAGGAGGCGATCAGGTACTTGCGCGAGCCCCATTCGCCGTAGGGCCCGGGCCACATGTCGTAGCCCGCCTTGGACGAGATGATGAGCTCGTCGCGCAGCCCGGCGAAATCCTGCTTGAGGATCTGGCCGAAGGCCTCCTCGGCGCTCCCGAAGGGCGGCCCGTAATTGTTGGCGAGGTCGAAATGGGTGATGCCGTGGTCGAAGGCCGTCCGGCAGATCGCCCGCTTGGTCCGGTGCGGCGTGTCCTCGCCGAAATTGTGCCACAGCCCGAGCGAGACCGCCGGCAGCTTGAGCCCCGATGCGCCGCAGCGGGTGTAGACCATTTTTTCATAGCGATCTTCGGCAGGGGTATAGCGCGCGGCAAAGGCGCTGGCGGAGCGGATATGGGTCATGGGAGCCTCCTGTTAGCGCCAGCACCAGACACCCGGGCGGGCGGGAAGTCAAACCCGCTCCTGTCGCAGCTTGACCGAAGCCCGTCCCGCCCGCGACACTGGATCACCCATTGCCCGAAGGAGCCCTTGCGATGACCAGACCCTTGCTCTTCGCTCTCATGACCACGACCGCGCTGGCCGCCGCGCCTGCGCCCGCAGACCCGGTCGAAGACGCGCGCGCCATTATCGACGCGACGGTCACCGAGGACGCGGTGTCGGGCGTCCTCGCCGCATTGGGTCCGGTGATCTTCGGTGCGATGGAGAATGCGTTGCGCGCCAACGGGATCGAGGTTTCCGACCCCGAGACCTTCGGCAACATCATCGTCGCAGAGTTCATGGCCGGGTACATCGACGCCATGCGCAGCGAGATAGCCACGATCTATGTCGAGGAATTCACCGCCGAAGAGCTGGCCGGGATCGCCGGTTTCTACGCCTCGCCCGCCGGCCGCGCGATGGCTGCGAAGACGGCAAAGCTCGCGCAGCGCGGAGCGGAGGTGGGCGGCCGCGTCGGCGAGAAAGCCGCGCTCGAGGTGAGCGACCGTGTCGCGGCGCGGCTGCGCGCCGAGGGGATCACGGTCACGGCGGATCCGGCGACGCAGGGCAAACTCCTCGACCTCCTCGACAACATGGGGACCAAGAACTGAGCCCGGCGCCCGCGTCGGCGTCCCGGACGGCGTCCCGGTCTTGGCGTGAGGCGCGAAACGCCCCGTGCCCCCCATTGCCCCGCCCCGCGCCCATGGCTATCTAGGCCCAAACCGCTTTCCCGGAGGACCGACAGATGGCCGCTTACCAATACGTTTACCACATGGACGGGGTGTCCAAGACCTATCCGGGCGGCAAGAAGGTGTTCGAAAACATCCGCCTGTCCTTCCTGCCCGGGGTCAAGATCGGCGTCGTCGGGGTCAACGGCGCCGGTAAATCCACGCTGCTCAAGGTCATGGCCGGCTGGGACAAGGATTTCTCCGGCGAGGCCTGGGCCGCGGAGGGCGCCAAGGTGGGGTATCTGCCGCAGGAGCCCGAGCTCGACGAGAGCCTGA
Source organism: Maritimibacter sp. (assembly GCA_020441225.1). The sequence goes on from JAGRMP010000407.1 coordinate 7,662, forward strand.
ACGTGCGCGACAACGTCATGCTGGGCGTCAAGGAAAAGAAGGACATCCTCGACCGCTACAACGAGCTGGCGATGAACTATTCCGACGAGACGGCCGACGAGATGGCCGCGCTCCAGGACCAGATCGACGCCCAGAACCTGTGGGATCTCGACGCCCAGGTCGACGTTTCGATGGAAGCGCTGCGCTGCCCGCCCGACGACGCGATGCCGGCGAACCTCTCGGGCGGTGAAAAGCGCCGGGTGGCGCTGTGCAAGCTGCTCCTCGAAAACCCCGACATGCTGCTGCTCGACGAGCCGACCAACCACCTCGACGCCGAAACCATCGCCTGGCTGCAGCAGCACCTGATCGACTACAAGGGCA
>JAGRMP010000041.1:0-5367 GCA_020441225.1 Maritimibacter sp.
TGATGGCGGCGATGCGGCTCAACATCCCCGTCATCTTCGTCTCCGGCGGGCCGATGGAAGCGGGCAAGGAGGGCGCCGAGATCATCGGCCACGACCTCGACCTGATCGACGCCATGGTCGCCGCCGCCGACGACCAGTACACCGACGAACAGGTGCTGGCGATCGAGAAGGCGGCCTGTCCGACCTGCGGTTCCTGTTCGGGCATGTTCACCGCCANNAACTCGATGAACTGCCTCGCCGAGGCGCTGGGCCTGGCGCTTCCCGGCAACGGCTCGATGCTGGCCACCCATGCCGACCGCGAAGCGCTGTTCAAGGACGCGGGCCGCCGCATCGTCGAGATCACCAAGGCGCATTACGAAGAGGAAAAGCCCGGGCTGCTCCCGCGCGACATCGCCTCCTTCGAGGCCTTCGAAAACGCAATGAGCCTCGACATCGCCATGGGCGGCTCGACCAACACCGTGCTGCATCTGCTCGCCATCGCCTACGAGGGCAAGGTCGATTTCACCATGAGCGACATCGACCGGCTCAGCCGCAAGGTGCCGGTCCTGTGCAAGGTGGCCCCCGCCAAGCAGGACGTGCACATGGAAGACGTCCACCGCGCCGGCGGCATCTTCGGCATCCTCGGCGAGATGCACCGCGGCGGGCTGATCCACGCCGATGTCTCCACCGTGCACACCGCCTCCATGGGCGAGGCGATCGCCAAATACGATGTGATGACGGCCAACGATCCGGCGGTCGAGAAATTCTACCGCGCCGCCCCGGGCGGCGTGCGCACGACCCAGGCGTTCTCGACCCAGAACCGCTACAAGGAGCTCGACCGCGACCGCCAGGCGGGCGTGATCCGCACCGTCGAACACGCGTTTTCCAAGGACGGCGGCCTGGCCGTGCTGTTCGGCAACATCGCCCTGAACGGCTGCATCGTGAAGACGGCGGGGGTCGACGAGTCGATCCTCAAATTCACCGGCACCGCCCGGGTCTACGAAAGCCAGGACAGCGCCGTCTCGGGTATCCTCACCGGCAAGGTCGCGGCGGGCGACGTGGTGGTGATCCGCTACGAAGGCCCGCAGGGCGGGCCGGGGATGCAGGAAATGCTCTACCCGACCAGCTACCTCAAGTCGAAAGGCCTCGGCAAAGAATGCGCGCTGCTCACCGACGGGCGGTTCTCGGGCGGCACCTCGGGCCTCTCCATCGGTCACGTCTCCCCTGAAGCGGCGGAAGGCGGGCTGATCGGCCTCGTCGAGGATGGCGACACGATCGAGATCGACATCCCCGGCCGGACGATCAATCTCGCCGTGGACGAGGCCACGCTCGCGGCGCGGCGCGATGCCAAGGGCGCGCTGCCCTGGCTCCCGGCCGAAAAGCGGAGCCGCAAGGTTTCGACCGCGCTCAAGGCCTATGCGCTGCTCGCCTCCTCGGCCGCCAGGGGCGCGGTGCGCATCCTGCCGGACGATCGGACGGACGACGCGTGATGCAGGCCCAGACGCTCGCGCTCTTCGCCGCTGGGGTGATCCTGTGGTTCGCCCTGTCCTTCGTGACGAAGACCTGGGTCAAGCAATGGGCGGCGGCGGTTCTTGCCGGCCTCTCCACGGCCTGGTGGCGCTGGAGCACGATGCAGGATGTGGCGGCAAGCCAGGGGATCGCGCCGATGTCGCCGCTGCGCTTCGGCCTCATCGCCGTCGCCGGCATGCTCATCCTCGCCTCGGCGGGGATGGGGCTCTACATGCTCATGAAACAGATGCGCCGCTGACCGCGCGCCCGGCGCGACCCGGTTCCTGCGCATTGGCGCGGGCCCGGTCGGGCGGGGGATTTTCCCCCGCTGCCTTGCCCCTGACCGCCCGGGCGGCTATCTGCACCCTGCAGCTGTGAGGAGCGTGAGCCATGCCGCCACGGGGACAAGTCGAGACCGAGGACCGCGAAAAGTCGAAACGCGTGGGCGCGCTCGGCGAGCTCTGGCCGTTCCTGCGCCCCTACAAACTCATGCTCGCCGCCGCGTTGCTCGCGCTGGTCTTCACCGCCGGTATCAGCCTGATCCTGCCCATCGCCGTGCGCCGGGTGGTCGATGGGTTCGAGACCTCGGCGATCACCCTCCTCGACCAGTATTTCCTCGCCGCCATGGGCATCGCCGTCGCCCTCGCGCTGGGCACGGGCGTGCGCTACTACCTGGTCACACGGCTCGGCGAACGGGTCGTGGCCGACATCCGCGAGGCGGTGTTTTCGCGCGTGATCGGCCTCAGCCCGGCATTCTACGAAAAGATCATGACCGGCGAGGTGCTGAGCCGGATCACGACCGACACCACGCTGATCCTCAGCGTCATCGGCTCGTCGGTCTCGGTCGCGCTGAGAAACGTCCTGATCCTCGTCGGTGGCGTCTTCATGCTTCTGCTCACCTCGGCCAAGCTTACCGGCCTCGTGCTGCTGGTCGTGCCGGTGGTGATCGTGCCCATCGTCGTGCTCGGCCGCCGGTTGCGGGTGCTCGGCCGCGAGAACCAGGACTGGATCGCCAAGTCCTCGGGCAATGCCTCGGAAGCGCTGCTCTCGGTGCAGACGGTACAGGCCTTCACCCACGAGGACCCGTCGCGCGAGACCTTCCGCCATGTGACCGAAGAGGCCTTTCTCTCCGCCAAGCGCCGGGTCTGGACCCGGGCGCTGATGACGGTGATCGTCATCACCCTGATCTTTTCCGGCGTGGTCGGCGTGCTCTGGATCGGCGCCCGCGACGTGCGCGCGGGCGACATGACCATCGGCGCGCTGGTGCAATTCGTGATCTACGCGATCATGACCGCGGGCTCGGTCGGCGCGCTCTCCGAGATCTGGTCGGAACTGCAACGCGCCGCGGGTGCCACCGAGCGGCTGGTGGAGCTTCTGACCGCCGAGGACAGCGTCAAGGACCCGGGGGCGCCGAAACCGCTGCCCACGCCGGTGACCGGCGAGATCCTGTTCGAAAATGTCAATTTCCGCTATCCGGCCCGGCCCGACCATGTCGCGCTCGACCATGTGCATCTGCACGTGAAGCCCGGCGAAACCGTGGCGCTGGTCGGCCCGTCCGGCGCGGGCAAATCGACCATCATCCAGCTCCTGCAACGGTTCTACGACCCGAGCGACGGTGCGGTGCGGATCGACGGGGTGGACCTGCGCGACATGTCCCGCGCCGACTTCCGGCAGCAGATCGCCCTGGTACCGCAGGATGCGGTGATCTTCGCCGACACCGCGCGCGAAAACATCCGCTTCGGCCGGCCCGACGCAACCGATGAAGAGGTGGAGGCCGCCGCAAGGGCCGCCGCCGCCGATGATTTCCTGCGCAAACTCCCCGACGGCTACGAGAGCTTCGTCGGCGAACGCGGCGTGATGCTGTCCGGCGGGCAGAAGCAGCGNNGCCTTCGCCTACAACGGCGCCGGCAGCGAACCGGTGCTGCAAGGCATCGACCTGGTGGCGGAGGCGGGGCAGAGCGTGGCCATCCTCGGCGCGACGGGCGCGGGCAAGACCTCGCTGGTCAACCTGGTGCCGCGCTTCTATGACACGGAGCGCGGCCGCGTGCTCATCGACGGCGCCGACGTGCGCACGCTGCGCCAGGACGCGCTCTTGCAGCACATCGCCATCGTGCCGCAGGAGACGATTCTCTTCTCCGGCTCGGTACGCGACAACATCCGCTACGGCGCGCCGCAGGCAACCGACGCCGAGGTCTTGGCCGCTGCCCAGGCTGCACAGGCGCACGACTTCATCCAGGCGCTGCCGCGCGGCTACGACACGCACGTCGAGGAGCGCGGCGTGAACCTCTCGGGCGGGCAGAAGCAGCGCATCGCCATCGCCCGCGCGATCCTGCGCGACGCGCCGATCCTGCTGCTCGACGAGGCCACCTCTGCGCTCGACGCCGAAAGCGAACGCGCGGTGCAGATGGCGGTCGACGAAATGTCGAAGGACCGCACCACGCTGATCATCGCCCACCGGCTCGCGACGGTGAAAAAGGCCGACCGGATCGTGGTCTTCGAAGACGGCCGGATTGTCGCCCAGGGCACCCATGACGCGCTGGTTGCCGAGGGCGGGCTGTATGCCCGCCTCGCCCGGCTCCAGTTCACCGAAGGGCTCGCGGCCGAATAGCGCGCAGCCCTTGCCGCCGGGCGGATTTCTCTCCATCTTTACGCAACGTCACAAAAAACGGCGGGGAGGAGCAGAATGCCGCGCTATCCATATATGGAAGCCGCCGACCGCGATCGGATTCAGGATGAAAAACCCTGGGAAGAGCGGCGCGTTCCCAAGACCGTTTACGAGCTTCTGAGCCGCACGGCGGCGGCCCATGGCGACCGCCCGGCGTTTTCCTTCCAGATCACCTCGGGGCCCAAGGACAAGGCCGAAACGCTGAGCTGGTCCCAGTTTCACGACCGGGCGGTGCAGGCGGCGAACCTGTTCCGGAGCCTCGGGATCGGCGAGACCGACACCGTCGCCCTGGTGCTGCCCAATGCCAACGAGACGCTGTTTGCGCTGATCGGCGGGATGATCGCGGGTGTCGTCGCGCCGATCAACCCGCTGCTCGACCCGGAAAACATCGCCACGATCCTCGACGAGACCGGGGCCAGGGTGGTGGTCACGCTCAAGGGCTTTCCCAAGACCGACGTGGCGCAGAAGGTCCACGCAGCGGTGGCCCGGGCGAAGACGGTCGAGCGGGTCTACGAGATCGACCTCAACCGCTACCTGACCCCGCCCAAAAGCTGGATCGTGCCGTTCATCCGCCCGCGGGTGCGGCCCGACCATGGCCTGCCGGTGGAGGATTTCAACCGCGCGCTCGACCGCCAGCCGGTCACGCTCACCTTCCCGGATGCGACCGGCGACCGGGTTGCGGCGCTGTTCCACACCGGCGGCACCACCGGGCGGCCCAAGGTGGTGCGGCATTTCTACTCGGGGATGATCTACAATGGCTGGCTCGCCACCAACCTCCTGTTCGACCCCGAGGACGTGCTGATCTGCGCGCTGCCGCTGTTCCATGTCTTCGCCGTCGAGGTCGAGGTCATGTCGGCGCTCACCAACGGCTGTCACCTGGTCATGCCGACGCCTGCGGGCTACCGCGGCGACGGGGTGTTCGACAATTTCTGGAAGCTGGTCGAACGCTGGCAGGCGACCTTCGTGATGACCGTGCCCACCGCCATCGCCGCCAAGATGCAGCGCCCGGTCGATGCCGATGTCTCCTCGCTCAAGATCGCGGTGTCGGGCTCGGCGCCTTTGCCGGTCGAGCTGTTCAACCGGTTCGAACAGGCGACCGACGTGACCGTGGTCGAGGGCTACGGGCTGACCGAGGCCACCTGCCTGGTCTCCTGCAATCCGCTGGGCAAGGGCAACAAGAAGATCGGCTCCGTCGGCGTGCCGCTGCCCTACAC
>JAGRMP010000041.1:5457-12857 GCA_020441225.1 Maritimibacter sp.
CGGGTCGGCCACACCTATACCGAGGAGAGCAAGAACCACGGGCTCTATGCCGGCAACCGCTACCTGCGCACCGGCGATCTCGGGCGGCTCGACGGGGACGGCTATCTCTGGATCACCGGCCGCGCCAAGGACGTCATCATCCGCGGCGGCCACAACATCGACCCGGCCGAGATCGAGGAGGCGCTGGCGGCGCATCCGGCGGTGGCGATGGTCGGCGCGATCGGCCAGCCCGACAGCTTCGCGGGCGAGCTGCCCTGCGCCTATGTCGAGCTCGTGGCGGGGGCCGAGGTCACGCCCGAGGAGCTCCTGGAATTTGCCCGCAGCCATATCCACGAACGCGCGGCGGTGCCGAAAAAGATCGTGATCATCGACGAGATGCCCAAGACCGCGGTCGGCAAGGTGTTCAAGCCGGATTTGCGCAAGGAGGCGATCGCGCGGGTGTTCAACGTGGCCCTCGAGGAAGCCGGGCTTGACGCCCGGGTGGCCGAGGTGGTGGACTCCAGGACCCGCGGTCTGACCGCGCGGCTTTCGGCAGGGCCGGGGGCCGACCGGGCTGCCGTCGACAAGGCGCTGGGCGAGTTCGCCGTGCCGCATGAATGGAGCGACTGAGATGCGTGCGGTTGCCGAAGTCCCGACCCAGTTGACGCTCCTGAACGGCGACAGGTTCATGGTGGATGGCCACGGCTATCTCACCGATCCGGAGAGCTGGACCGAAGCCTTCGCGAGCTACATGGCGGGGCAGGAGGGGATCGAGCTGGGCGACCGGCACTGGGCGCTGATCCGCTGGATCCGGGCCGAGGAGGCCGACCACGGGGTGATGCCCGACGCCCGCTGGGCGATGAAATTCCTCGGCGGCGCGGCGGGCAAACAGGCCGGGCGGGAAGAGCTGTTCCGGCTGTTCCCCTACGGCTATGTGAAGCAGGCGATCAAGATCGCGGGCATGCGTCAGCCGCGCGCCTGGTCGACGGGCTGAGCCGCGCTTTGGGGAGGGCGCCGGTGGGGGTTTTCCACCCCCACACCCCCGGAGAGTATTTGCACCAGGAAAAAGGGCAGGGGTCAGGCGGCGCCGAGCGCACCCCGGGCGATCCAGAGCCCCCAGACGAAGAGGGCCGCGCCGGAGGCGAGGTCGAGCGCGCGGATCAGCCCAGGCGTGAGGCGGCTGCGGGCGAGCGCGGTGGCGCTGGTGAGGAAGACCCACCACAGGAGCGAGCCGGCAAACACCCCCGCAACCAGCACATAGACCGCCCCCGGCTGCGAGGCCGCCGTTGCGCCGAGCCCGGCGACGAGCCCGGCGAAGGTGAGGATGGTCATCGGGTTGGCGAGGGTGAGCGCATAGGCGGAGGCAAAGGCGCCCGCGAGCCCGCGGCCCACAGCGCCACGCGCCGCGTGGTCCGGGCTGCGGGTGAGGCCCGTCCACACCGTGCGCAGGCCAAGGAGAGCGATCAGGAGCCCGCCTGCAAGCTGCATCGGGGTGGCGTAGGCGAGCAGCAGTCCGGTCGCCGAGAGCCCGGCCGCCACCATCAGCCCGTAGCTCGCATCCGCCGCCGCGACGCCGAGACCCGAGGCGACGCCGGTCGCCCAGCCCCGGTCGAGCGTGCGCTTGATGCACAAGAGCCCGATCGGGCCGACCGGCGCGGCCACGGCGACGCCGACCGCGATCCCCTTGAGCAGCACCCAGATCATGGCGCGTCCTCCACGGAGACGATTCCAAGCGCCGCGGTTTCCTTGACCGTGTCGAGGGCCAGGATCGTCTCGGTCCGGGTCACGGCGGCGAGCGGCTTGACCCGGTCGGTGAGAAACGCCTGCAGGGCGGGCATATCGGTGAGCCGCAACTTCATCAGGTAGGAATGGGGGCCCGAGATGTGGTGCAGCTCCTGCACCTCGGGTTCCGCCGCGAGCGCCGCGACCGCCTCGGCCTCGCCGTCGAAGGCCATGTCGACCAGCACGAAGGCACAGAGCCCGGCGCCGAGCGTGTCGGGGTCGAGGGCGGCGTGCCAGCCACGGATCGCGCCGCTCGCCTGCAACCGTTTGAGCCGGTCGGCGGCGGTGGAGAGGGGCAGGCCGACGGCCTCGGCGATGGCCGCCGTGGGGCGTTTTGCGTCGGCCTGAACGATGGCGCATATTTTCCGGTCGATTCCATCCATGCCGGATGATTAGCGGAAAAACTGAGTCCGTTCCACAAAAAACGCGAAAGAATGCGATCCCACCGGAAAGCCCCGGCCCGACAGACTGTGCCGGACCGGGCAGGGAGGCCTAGTGCATTTTCTCGGCGAGGTTGATCGAAACGACCTGGTTCTTCGACCCCTCGATCTCCATCACCCGCCCCGCGGCATGGGCGTCGAGCCCACGCCGCTTGGCCCAACGCGGCCAGCTTGCCGAGATCAGCCCGAGCACCTGGGTCGCGCCGAGATCGCGCGCCGCCTTGGTCATCTCGTCGATGAGATGCAGGTGGACGACCCGCCGCAGCTTGTCCGGCGTGTCGTGCGAGACGAACACCCGGCTCGATTCCCAGACGTTTTCGGCGACCGGGGCTTCGTCGTAGAGCAGATCGGACGGGATCGAGTCGAGCAGCCCCCGTTGTGCGTCGCGGATCATGTAGGAGTAGATCCCGACCTTGGCGGTTGTGGGCGTGAGCCGGATACCGGCATAGATCCGACCGAGCTGGTGGACGGCCACCCAGCGGCTTGCCGGCGTGTCGTACTGGTCGAACTCCATGCCCATCGCCTGGGGCAGGTCCCAGCGGTTCTGGACGATGAAACTCTGCCGTCTTGCGCGAAGAAGGTTAGCGAAAAGCTCGCCATGGTTGTGCATGTTGGCGAACGAGAGCGTAGTAGTCTGCATGATTTTTCTCCAGGTTGGGGTTGCAGCAGCTATCCGCAAGACGTCCGCTTGGGGCCCTGGAAAACGTGCAGCTGACAAAGACCCGGCCCTGGTTACAGCAACCGGTAATCCTTTGCGCGCTGGATGGCTTCGGCAGAGGTTCTTGCGAATAGCTTCTTGCGCGCTGTCGCCAGGCGGGCCTTGAGCGCGGACTCGGAGATCCCGAGCTGCGCGGCGCCGGCGGCATAGCGCTCCCCGGAGCCGACCACCCTGAGCGCCTCGATCTCGGCATGGGTCAGGTGGTCGGGGGGCTGGGCTTCATGGTGCAGGCGCAGGACGATCCCGGCGACGGTCGCAATCTCCTCGTCGCTGTACTCGCGCGTCGACGAGGTGAGCGACGCAACCGTACGCGACGTCATCGGCCCGCAGGAAATGACCACGCCGTGGCGCAGGCCGAACCCCGCGGCCTTGTCCATGATCCCGAAAGGGTCGGGCAGGTCGATATCGCTCCAGCGGGTGGCGCCGGTCCGCGATATGCCCCAGGCGATGATCGGATCGCGCAGGGCGTAGGCATTCTGGACATAGTGATCGATCCAGGCCGGGTTGAAGGTCTGGAACATCATCAGGGGCGAGGCGAAACGCACGTGGAGGGCCAGGTAATACCCGTCCATCGCATGCTCCGCGAGCTCGTTCAAAAGCTCGTCTATGACCTGATTCCGCCCCATTTCCCCCAACCGTATGAACGCTCAATCTACCCGTTCAACCCCAAATTGCTCACACATCGGAAACAATCGCTCAAAGCGCGATCGGCGTCACCTCCCTATCCGAAAGGTGTATTCCGAAGCGCTCGCAAAGGCTAGCGGCGGCAGGCCGGGCCGGGGCGTCCCGGACCGGATCGCATCGCGAGCCGCGCGGGGAGGACTGGTGCCGCAGGGGAGGACTGGTGCCGCAGGGGAGGATTGAACTCCCGACCTCACCCTTACCAAGGGTGCGCTCTACCACTGAGCTACTGCGGCCAACCGTGGGCGGCTGATTAGACGCATTTCGGCGGGCGCGCAAGCGCAAATTCCCCCGCCAGCGGGACAGCCTGCGGCCCCCCGGGCAAACCCCGGTGCGGGGCTTGCGTTTGCCGCTCCGGGGCCCATTTCTCTTAGGCGCAAACAGGAGCGGCATGGTGACAGGCTGGATCGAACCCTTCGTGCATGCCTATGGGCTCTACGGGCTGGCGGCGGATGTCTTCCTCGAAGCGCTCGGCGCGCCGGTGCCGGGCGAGACCCTGCTGGTGATCGCCGCCGGGATGGCCTCCGGCGGGGTGCTGGACATTCGCGCCGTCGCGTTGGTGGCGTTTCTCGCGGCCGTCCTCGGCGACAACCTCGGCTACCTGATCGGCCGCCGCTACGGCCGCCAGGTGGTGCTTTCCGTCGGCGGCCGGGTCGGCATCACCGAGGCGCGGCTCGAAAAGGTCGAGCGCATCCTCGACCACCGCGGCTGGGTGGTGGTGAGCGTCGCGCGGTTCTTCCCACTGCTGCGCCAGCTCAACGGCCTCGCCGCCGGGACCGTCCGCATGCGCTGGACGCATTTCCTTGCCGCCAACATCGCCGGCGCGGCGCTTTGGGTCGGCCTGTGGTCCTGGATCGGCTACCGGGTTGGCGGCGAGGCGCATCTGTTGCCCCTGGTCTGGCAGGTGTTGCACCGTTTCGCCTGGGTGATCGTGCCGCCGTTGCTCATTGCCATGCTCGGCTTCGGGCTGTGGTTTCGGCGGCGGCACACCGGTTGACCCCGGGGCCCGTGCGGCGCAACTGGACGCTCCGCAACCGCTGCGCTAGAGAGGGCGCCATGAACGAGAAAACCGCAGGCTCCCGAGGCAAACCCGCCCGGCCCGGCCGCGACGACCGGCTCAAGGCGGCGCTCAAGGCCAACATGGCCCGGCGCAAGGCCCAGGCCCGGGCGCGCAGCGCCGACCGGGACGACAAAAGCGGCGAGACCGGCGACACCAAGGCTGAGGACTGAGCGCATGGATTCCATCGTGGTCACGGGAAACGGCCCGCTGTCGGGCGAGATCGCCATCGCGGGCGCAAAGAACGCCTGCCTGGCGCTGATGCCCGCGACGCTGCTCACAGACGAACCGCTGATCCTCACCAATGCGCCGCGGCTCTCCGACATCAAGACGATGACGCTGCTGCTGGAATCGCTCGGCGCCGACGCCGCCCAGCTGCAGGACGGCCAGGTGCTGGCGATGTCGTCGCATGACCTGAAATCCACCCGGGCCGATTACGACATCGTGCGCAAGATGCGGGCGTCGAACCTCGTGCTCGGGCCGCTGCTCGCGCGCGAGGGTCACGCCGAGGTCTCGCTGCCTGGCGGCTGCGCCATCGGCGCGCGGCCGATGGACCTGCACCAGGACGGGCTCGAAGCATTGGGCGCCGAGATCGAATTGCGCGACGGCTATCTCCACGCCAGGGCGCCGGGCGGGCTCAAGGGCGCGCAAATCGCCCTCCGCTTCCCCTCCGTGGGCGCGACCGAAAACATCGTCATGGCCGCGACGCTCGCCAAGGGCACGACCGTGCTCGACAACGCCGCGCGCGAGCCCGAGATCGTCGACCTCGTGCGCTGCCTGCGGGCGATGGGGGCCCAGATCGAGGGCGAGGGCACGCCGCGGATCGAGATCCAGGGCGTCGACCGGCTCGGCGGCGCGACCCACCGGGTGGTGACCGACCGGATCGAGCTCGGCACCTACATGCTGGCCCCGGCGATCGCCGGCGGCGAAGTCGAATGTCTCGGCGGCCGGCTGGATCTGGTCGAGAGCTTCGTCGACAAGCTGCGTGAAACCGGCGTCGAGGTGGAAGAGACCGCGCGCGGTCTCAAGGTCCGCCGCGCGCCCGGCACGCCGGTCAAGGCGGTCGATGTCGAAACCGCGGTCTTCCCCGGCTTCCCGACCGACCTCCAGGCGCAGATGATGGCGCTGCTCTGCACCGCAGACGGGGTCAGCCGCCTGCACGAGACGATTTTCGAAAACCGCTTCATGCATGCGCCGGAACTCACCCGGATGGGGGCCGAGATCGACGTACAGGGCGGCACCGCCACCGTGACCGGGATGCCCCGGCTCAAGGGCGCGCCGGTGATGGCGACCGATCTGCGCGCCTCGGTGAGCCTGATCCTCGCCGGTCTCGCCGCCGAGGGGGAGACCGTGGTCAACCGGGTGTATCACCTCGACCGCGGCTACGAACATGTGGTGCGCAAGCTCCGGGGCGTCGGCGCGGTGATCGAACGGGTGAAGGACTGATGGTGGAAGACGCACGTTTCGAAGACGGCGGCGAACGGCCGCTGCGGCTCATCGCAATGGATGTCGAAGACCTCGGCGTCATCTCGGCGCTGACCCAGGACGCGGTCTTTCCGATCACCGAAATGACCTGGCAACCGCGCCGCCGCCGCTTCGCGCTGCTGCTGAACCGGTTCCGCTGGGAAGACCGTGACAAGGCCGCCGCCCGGGGCCGCCCGGTGGAGCGGGTGCAATCGGTGCTGGTCGTCTCGGATGTAGAAAAAGTGCAATCTCAGGGGGTAAATCGCGGCGATCAGGATATGATTTTGTCGCTTTTGTCTATCTCCTTCGCGCCCGGCGAAGACGGCACAGGACGCATCGACCTGACCCTCGCCGGCGATGGGGCGATCGCGCTCGATGTCGAGGCGCTCGAGGTCACCCTCGAAGACGTGACCCGGCCCTATGTCGCCCCCTCGCGCCACGCCCCCGAACACCCGGAGACCTGACATGGTGCAGTTCCTCGACACCGCGGCCGCCGATTTCGAGACCGCATTCACCGCCCTCCTCGGCATGAAGCGCGAGGACAGCCCGGACGTGGACGCGGTCGTCGCCGAGATCATCGCCGATGTCCGGGCGCGCGGCGACGCGGCGGTGATCGAGCTGACGGCGAAATTCGACCGGCTGGTCCTGTCGCCCGAGACCCTGCGGTTCAGCCCCGAAGAGATCGAGGCCCATTGTGCCACCGTGCCCGACGCCGAACGCGCCGCGCTGGAGCTCGCCGCCGAACGCATCCGCGCCTATCACGTCCGCCAGATGCCGCAGGACGCCGAATGGACCGACCCCGACGGCGCCACGCTCGGCTGGCGCTGGACCGCGGTGCAGGCGGCCGGGCTCTACGTGCCGGGCGGGCTCGCTTCCTATCCATCGTCGGTGCTGATGAACGCGGTGCCGGCCAAGGTCGCGGGCGTGAAACGTCTCGCGGTGACCGTGCCCACGCCGGACGGCCAGGTGAACCCGCTGGTCCTGCTCGCCGCCCGGATCGCCGGGGTCGACGAGATCTACCGCGTCGGCGGGGCGCAGGCCGTGGCCGCGCTCGCCTATGGCACCGAGACCATCCCGCCGGTCGACAAGATCACCGGGCCGGGCAACGCTTTCGTCGCCGCCGCCAAGCGCCGGGTCTTCGGCAAGGTGGGGATCGACATGATCGCCGGCCCTTCCGAGATCCTGGTCATCGCCGATGCCGACAACGACCCGGATTTCCTCGCCCTCGACCTCATGAGCCAGGCCGAGCACGATGAAAGCGCCCAGTCGATCCTGATCA
>JAGRMP010000408.1 GCA_020441225.1 Maritimibacter sp.
TCATCGCCATTCCCATGATCGAGATTGCCCTGTTCATCCAGGTGGGCGGCATCATCGGTCTCGGCTGGACGCTCGCGATCGTGCTTCTGACCGCGATCCTCGGGTCCTGGCTGGTGCGTCAGCAAGGTGCGATGGCATTGCAGCAATTGCAGCAGAGCTTCAACGCGCTCAGCGATCCGACCGAGCCGCTGGCGCATGGGGCGATGATCCTGTTTTCCGGCGCGCTGCTGCTCACGCCCGGGTTCTTCACCGATGCGCTCGGTTTTGCCCTGCTGATCCCGCCGGTGCGGCAGTGGGTGTTCCGCAAGCTCCGCGAGCGGGTGCGGGTGCAGAGCTTTTCCATGGGCGATACCATGCACGACGCGCCGAGAGATCCCCGCAGCGCGCGGCCGCCCGAAACCGACGGCGACGTGATCGAGGGCGTGTTCACCGATGTGACCGGCGCCAAGCGCCCGACGCATTCCTCCACCCGCGGTCCCTCGGGCTGGACCAAGCACTGAGACCGGCTCAGGAAGGCGGGCTCAAGTCAATTGAGGCTTTCGGTGGGACCTGCTAAGGACCCTGTCGAATGTGCCGATTTCCAGGGAGACTTTCATGGCCGACGAAGACGCTATCACGAAACCGCAAGAGCCGGCCGCGCCCGCGCAGCCCAAGATGCAGGTTCTTGGCCAGTTCATCCGCGACTTGTCGTTCGAGAACATCCTGTCGCAGAAGGGCGCCAAGGGCGAGGTGAAACCGGAGCTGAAGGTTGAGGTCGCGCTCGACGCCAAGAAGCGCGCCGCCGAGAACCAGTTCGAAGTCATCACCAAGTTCAAGGTCAATTCGCAGAACCAGGGCGGCGGCGAGCCCTTGTTCCTGCTCGAGCTCGACTATGCCGGCATCTTCCAGATCGAGAACGTGCCGGAAGAGCACCTGGCCCAGTTTCTGCTGATCGAATGCCCGCGGATGCTGTTCCCCTTCGTGCGCCGGATCGTCTCCGACATCACCCGCGATGGCGGCTTCCCGCCGGTCAATCTCGACAGCGTCGATTTCGTCGCGCTCTACCGTCAGGAAATCGCGCGCCGCGCGGCGGCAGGCCAGACGGCTGCGCCTACTCCGGCGAACTGAGCGAAAACTTTTTCCAAAGCGCGCCGTCGCCCAAACCGTCGACAAAGGCGGCATGGGCGGCGGCTTCTTCTTTGGTGAGGCGGGCCGCGAGCGGTTTCGGCCGCGGTTTCGGCCGCCAGTCTGCCGCCTCGCGCTCTTCCGGGTTCCGGCTGTCTTGCGGCGTCGGCGACAGCACGAGCCCGGGCTGGCGGCCGCCGATCAGCTCCAGGTAGACCTCGGCGAGGATTTCACTGTCGAGCAGGGCCCCGTGCAGGGTGCGGTGCGAATTGTCGATGCCGAAACGCCGGCACAGCGCGTCGAGCGAGGCGGGCGAGCCGGGAAATTTCTTGCGCGCGATCTCGAGCGTGTCGATGGCGCGCTCCATCGGGATCTGCGGCAGATCGATCCAGCCGAGTTCCGCGTTGAGAAAGGGCACGTCGAACTTGGCGTTGTGGATCACCAGCCTGGCGTCGCCGATGAAATCGAGAAACGCCTGGCCGATCTCGCGAAACACCGGCTTGTCGCGCAGCGTGATCTCGCCGTTCTCGGCGGCGCGCGGCGGGGTCAGGAGGTCGGGGCCAAGCCCGTGCACCTCGAAGGCGCCCGCGGGCATGTCGCGCTCGGGGTTGATGTACTGGTGATAGGTCTTGCCGGTGGGCATATGGTTGACCAGCTCGATGGCGCCGATCTCGACCATGCGGTCGCCGGTCTTGGCGTCGAACCCCGTGGTTTCGGTATCGAGCACGATCTCACGCATCGCTCATTCCCCTCCTGACGGCCTCGATCACCTTGTGCACCTGTTCGCGAGCGGATTCCAACTCGACGGTTTCGATCACGAAATCGGCGCGGGCCCGTTTCTCTGCGTCCGGCATCTGCTTGGCAAGGATCGTCTCGAAGGTGGCCTCGTCCATCCGGTCCCGCTCCAGCACCCGTTTGCGCTGCACATCCGCGGGCGCGGTCACCACCACAACGGTATCCACCTCGTCCACCGTGCCGATCTCGAACAGAAGCGGGATGTCGAGCACGACAATATCCGCTTTCGTTTGCGCGATGAAATCCGCCCGGTCTTCGGCGACAAGCGGGTGCACGATGGCTTCGATCTGGGCAAGCGCGCTGGGATCGGACATGATCCAGGCCTTGAGCGCGTCGCGGTCGACCGTGCCGTCGATAACCGCTTCGGGCCGGAGCGCGCGGATCGGTTCCACGGCAAGCCCGCCCGGCGCATAGAGCCGGTGAACCGCGACATCGGCATCCCAAACCGCAAGTCCGGCCTCGGCGAACATTGCCGCGGTCGTCGACTTGCCCATGCCGATGGACCCCGTCAGCCCTATGACGATAGGACGGCTCATTCGGCAAAGGCCGCGACCACGGCGGCGCGCGCGCCGTCGTCGACCATAGGGCGTTCGCCGTACCAGCGTTCAAACGCCGGCAACGCCTGGTAAAGCGCCATGCCGATCCCGTCGACCGGGTAACAGCCCGCCTCGATCGCCACCCGCAGCAGCCGGGTGATATGCGGCGAGATCGCCAGATCCGAGACCACGCTGCCCGGTCTGAGCCCGTCGAGCGGCACGCGAAACTCCTGCCGGCCGGGCGAACCGAGCGGGGTCGCGTTGACCACCGTCGTCGCGCCTTCGAGCGCATTGCCGGCTTTGACCCAGTCGTACACCTGGATCCGGCCGCCGAATTCGCGGCGCAACGCTTCGGCGCGGGGCTTCGTCCGGTTGGCGATGCGGATCTCTTCAGCGCCAACTTCCAGCAAAGCGGCCACCGCCTCGCGGCCGGCGCGGCCGGCACCGAACACCACGGCAGGTCCGGACCGCGGATTCCACCCGGGCGCGTTCTGGCGGATGTTCTCGATGAAACCATACCCATCCGTATTGTCGGCGTGGATTTTGCCGTCGCGCCGGAAGATGAGCGTATTGGCGCCTGACATCAGCGCCGCCCGGTCGGTGACGATATCGGCAATCTCCAGCATCATCTGTTGGTAGGGGCGGGTGATGTTGAGGCCGATGAACCCGGCCTTGGGCAGGACCTGAACCACCTCGGCCAGGTCTTCCGGCGCAACCGTCAACGGGACGAACCGCCCCGGCAGGCCGGTCGCCCAGAGCCAGTAATCGTAGATCCCGGTCATCGCGCTTGGCCGGTCGGCTGTCTGCAGCACACCCGCAAGCGGTATCGGCGCAAAGGTCATATGGCGAGTTCCCCCCTGTCGATCAGGTACGACAAGAGTTCGGTCAAGGGCAAACCCAGAACCGTGAAATAGTCGCCGTCGATACTTGAGAACAGCCGCACGCCTTCTTCTTCGAGTTTGTAGCCGCCCACGCTGTGGCGAATGCTGTCCCAGTTGCGCGCGACATAGGCGTCGACATAGCCCGGCGAAAGTTCGCGCATCGTGAGCCGCACCACACCGACATGCCGCCAGATCGGCCGGCCCGCCTGATAAATCACCGCGGCGGACAGCAGCGTATGGGTCCGGTGCGACAGCTCGGCGAGCTGCGCGCGCGCCGCGTCGGGCGTCTCGGGCTTCGACAGCAGTTTGCCCATCACCTCGGCCACCTGGTCGCAGCCCAGGACAAAGGCATCGGGGCGTTTCGCCGACACCCGGCGCGCTTTATGCTCGGCAAGCGCATCCGCCACGTCGCGCGGCCTGGCACCCTCGGCAAGCATCCCGGCCTTGATCGCCTCTTCATCGATCCGCGCCGCTACGGCCTCGACCTCGAGCCCCGCATTGCGCAGGAGCGTCGCTCGGATCTCGGATCCGGAAGCCAAAACGAAGGGATGTCGCATGTGTACGGACCTGTGGGTAATCCGGGTTTGTTCCGCGTGGTAGATCGGGTGAATCTTGGCCTGTTCGGCGGCCGGTGGAAAGACCCATGAGTCGCGCACCGGTTCGAGGCAATCTGTGCACATGTGGGCAGTGCGGGACAGCTTATCCCGCGCGCACGGGCATTCACCGGTTTTCAAGAGGGTTATCCACAGGATATCTTCTTTGAAAGAAACATAGTTTCAAAGGCTTAGTGAAAGTTCCCCCGATTCCCTCCCGAGTTATCCCGCCGTCTGTGAACCGTGGACAAATCCGGGGACACCTCGGTAATCCCAATCACCCACAGCCCCTAAGACCACAACATCTTTTTCTTTCTTCTTTCTTTTAATAAGGGAGAGACGGGCAGGGACGGAACAAGGAGCCCCGAAATGTTCGATTGGCTGGCCGACATCTATCTCTGGTCCAAGTCGCTCCACGTGATCGCGGTCATCACCTGGATGGCGGGGCTGTTCTACCTGCCGCGGCTGTTCGTCTATCACGCAGAGAGGGTCGAGATCGGCTCCGAGACGGACGAGATGTTCAAGACGATGGAGCATCTGTTGCTCAAGGCGATCATGAACCCGTCGCTGATCGTCACCTGGGTTTTCGGGATGGCCCTCGTGCTCACGCCGGGGATCGTCGACTGGACGCTGATCTGGCCCTGGGCGAAAGGGATCTCGGTGGTCCTGATGACCTGGTTCCACTGGTGGCTGATGCAGCGGCGCAAGGAGTTCGCCGCCGGGACCAATACGCTGCCCGGAAAACGCTACCGGATGATGAACGAATTTCCGACGCTGTTGATGCTGATCATCGTCTTCTCGGTGATCGTCAAATTCTAAGCCGGATTGACTCGTGACCCGCCGGCGCCTATATGCCCGGCCAAGCGCGCCGTCCGGCGTGAGCTATTTCCCTTTGACATGAGTGACCGCGCTTCGGGCGCCGTCCGTGGATATCCCCTATGACCGACCGTTTGAATCTGTCCGAGCTCAAAGCTCAGTCGCCGAAGGACCTCTTGTCGCTCGCCGAAGAGTTGGAGATCGAAAACGCCTCGACCATGCGCAAGGGCGAGATGATGTNNTCTCGATCCTGAAAGAGCGCGCCGAAGACGGCTGGGAGATCGGCGGCGAAGGTGTGCTGGAAGTGCTCCAGGACGGGTTCGGTTTCCTGCGCTCGCCGGAAGCCAACTACCTGCCGGGTCCCGACGATATCTACATGTCGCCGGACATGATCCGAAAGCACTCGCTGCGCACCGGGGATACGGTCGAAGGGGTCATCGCGGCGCCCGGCGAGAACGAAAATTATTTCGCGATCACCAATGTCGAAAAGATCAACTTCTCGGATCCCGAGACAGCCAAGCACAAGGTCGCCTTCGACAACCTGACGCCACTGCACCCGGACGAGCGGCTGAAGATGGAAATCGAAGATCCGACGATCAAGGACCGGTCGGCGCGGATCATCGACCTGGTGGCGCCGGTCGGCAAAGGTCAGCGGTCGCTGATCGTGGCGCCGCCGCGCACCGGTAAGACGGTGCTGTTGCAGAACATCGCGCAGTCTGTCGCGGCCAATCACCCCGAGTGCTACCTGATCGTGCTGTTGATTGACGAACGCCCCGAGGAAGTCACCGACATGAAGCGTTCGGTGAAAGGCGAGGTTGTGGCCTCGACCTTCGACGAGCCGGCGACCCGGCACGTCGCTGTGGCCGAGATGGTGATCGAAAAGGCCAAACGCCTCGTCGAGCACAAGCGCGACGTCGTGATCCTGCT
>JAGRMP010000042.1 GCA_020441225.1 Maritimibacter sp.
ATGGCCTATTTCCGCCTCGCCGTGAGCCCCGACGACGATCTCGCCTTCGAGCGCATCGTCAACACCCCGCGCCGGGGGCTCGGCGACAAGGCCGTGCAGACGATTGCCCGTACGGCGCGCGCAAACGGGGTGTCGCTGGTGCTCGGCGCCGAGATCGCGGTCGGGCAGGGCGAGATCAAGGGCAAGGGTGCGAAGGCGCTGGAGGGTCTCACCCGCCAGATCGCGCGCTGGCACGAGCTGGCGCTGGGCCCGCTGGTGCGGGTGCCGGTGGACGACGATCTGATCATCGTCGAAAGCGGCGACGCCCCGGCGGGTTACGAGCGCGGCGACCCGCCGGTCAGCCATGTCGAGCTCGCCGAGATGATCCTCGACGAGAGCGGCTACACCGAGATGTGGCAGAACGACAAGACGCCGGAAGCGCCGGGGCGGCTCGAAAACCTCAAGGAACTGGTCAAGGCGCTGGAAGAATTCGACAATCTCCAGCGCTTCCTCGAACATGTCTCGCTGATCATGGATAACGAGAACGACGCCGGCGAGGAAAAGGTCACGCTGATGACCCTGCACGCGGCGAAGGGGCTCGAATACCCCGCCGTCTTCCTGCCGGGCTGGGAGGACGGGCTGTTCCCCTCGCAACGCTCTATGGACGAGACCGGGCTCAAAGGCCTCGAAGAGGAACGGCGGCTCGCCTATGTCGGCATCACCCGCGCCGAGGAGCTCTGCACCATCTCCTTCGCCGCCAACCGGCGGGTCTATGGCCAGTGGCAGTCGCAGCTGCCCTCGCGCTTCATCGACGAGCTGCCGGTCGAACATGTCGACGTGCTCACCCCGCCGGGGCTCTACGGCAGCGGCATGGGCGGGGCGGGCGCGCAAGCGATGACCGGCGGATCGCGGCTGGAAGAGCGGGCCAGCCGGGCCGACGCCTACAATTCCCCGGGCTGGAAACGGATGCAGGCCCGCGGCGGCGCGGCGCGGCAGATGCGCAGCCCCTCGGAAGCGCGCGGCCTCACCATCGACGCCACCGCCATCTCCGCCTTCACCCCCGGCGACCGGGTGTTTCACCAGAAATTCGGCTACGGCACGGTGATGGGGGTCGAGGGCGACAAGCTCGACATCGAATTCGAGAAGGCTGGCGCAAAAAAGGTGGTGGCGAAGTTCGTCTCGGCCGCGGACCGTGCCGGCGACGACGTGCCGTTCTGACCGGCGCGGCCCTGTCCAAGCCGAGGT
Source organism: Maritimibacter sp. (assembly GCA_020441225.1). The sequence continues at coordinate 1,225 of JAGRMP010000042.1, forward strand.
GCCCGGTCCGGATGTCCCATATTCGCGGTGCCGTTACGAACGCCAAGCAGAACTGCTGACGGTTTCAGTGCGGTTTGGACGGGAACAGAACAATGTCAGAATGGTTCGACATTTCTTTCGACGGGCGAGGGGCCTCCCTGCCGTCTGATCGCTAACCGATTGAAAAGAAGTGGAGGCGAGTACCGGAATCGAACCGGTGTGCACGGATTTGCAATCCGCTGCGTAACCACTCCGCCAACTCGCCGAAGTGCCGCATTCATTAGGTTTCCGAGCGCGGAGCGTCAAGCGGTTATCGTGGCGATGGGGCGGGACGCCTTCGGGCCCGGGTCGGGTCCTGGCGCGCCTGGAAACCGTGGGGATGGCCTGAAGTGGTCGCGCCCGATCCGACCGCAAGATGTTGACCCGCGCGGCAAAACCTGTCGCAGCAATGCCGCATATGGCGCCGCCGACAGGGGTTTCGGTTGTCGCCGCCCCAAATCCGTGGCAACAGGACTTGTCTTATCCGCAAACAGCTGAGGTCGAGACCCGATGAACGACTCCCGGACATTGCGCACAATGATGGTGGATACCCAGGTACGACCGTCAAACGTGACGAAATTCCCGATCATCGAGGCGATGCTGGCGGTTCCGCGCGAAGATTTCGTGCCCGATGCGCGCCGCGCTGCCGCCTATGCCGACGCGCCGGTCGACCTCGGAGGCGGCCGCGCGATGTTCGAGCCGCGGACGCTGGCGAAGATCCTCGATGCGGTCGATATCGACACCGACGACCTCGTGCTCGACCTCGGCGCCGGGCTCGGCTACAGCGCGGCCGTGATCGCACGGATGGCCGAATTCGTGGTCGCGCTCGAGGAAGACCCGGAACTTGCCGCCGAGGCCGAAACCCGCCTTGCGGCGGTCGGCGCCGACAATGTCGCAGTGATCACCGGCGCGCTGGACGAGGGCGATGCCAAACATGGCCCGTACGACGTGATTTTCATCGAAGGCGCGGTGCAGCAGGTACCGTTGACGATCCTTGAACAAATCAAGGAGGGCGGTCGCATTGTTGCCATATTTGCCGGCGATCATCTGGGCACCGTCCGAATCGGTTACCGCATCGGTGACGACGTCGACTGGAGACCGGTCTTCAACGCGGCCGGAACGGTGCTGCCGGGGTTTGCCGCAGCGCCGGAATTTGCGCTTTGAAACGACTGAACCGGATGGGGCCCGGTCAGGCACAGTAAGGTACTTGGGTCATTGGGGGCCAACGGACGCCGGCGGGCGTTGAACTGGGACAAGGACACAACAATGCGAGTGAAGACCCTGCGGATACTGGCGACGGCGGCTTTGACCTCTGCGCTCGCACTCGGCGTGGCTGCAGCGCGCGCCGAAAGCCTTTCGGACGCGATGGTGTCCGCCTACCGGAGCTCCGGGCTTCTCGACCAGCAACGCGCGCTCCTGCGGGCGAAGGACGAAGACGTCGCGGTTGCGATGGCGGGGCTGCGCCCGGTGATCCGCTACGCGGTCCAGGCTGGCGTGAACAGCGCCGACACCACGAGTTGGCCGGGCGCCCGGACCCGGGTGACCGAGACACTCTCGGCTACGGCCCAGCTGTCGATGGATGTCACCGTCTACAATTTCGGCATCAACCAGCTTCAGGTCGACCTCGCCCGTGAAAACGTGCTGATGACCCGCGACGCCCTGGTCGGCGTCGAGCAATCGGTGCTCTTGCGCGCGGTCCGCGCTTTCCTCGATGTCCGTTCGGCGCATGAAACGGCGATGCTGCAGGCCAACAACGTCCGCCTCATCACCGAGGAATTGCGCGCCGCCCGCGACCGGTTCGAAGTCGGCGAGATCACCCAGACCGACGTCTCCTACGCCGAGGCGCAACTGGCTGCCGGCCGGAGCAACGAGGCTGCCGCGCGCGGCCAGTTGATGGTCGCCCGCGAGGAATACAAGGCCGCCACCGGGCATTACCCGAACGGGCTGCAGGTGCCGCCGCCGGCCCCGATCACCGTTCGGTCGCTGGCGGAAGCGAAGGCGATGGCCCGGGCGCATCACCCCGACGTGCTGGCGCAACAGCGTGCGGTCAAGATCTCCGACATGGCCGTCGAGATTGCCCATCGCAGCATGCTGCCGAGCCTGAGCGCCGGCGGCTCGGTGTCGCGCACGCTGTCGCGCACCCATGTGACCGCCGCCGACAACACCTCGGTCGGCGTCGACATGACCCTGTCCGGTCCGATCTACCAGGGCGGCCAGCTCAGCGCCCAATACCGCAAGTCCAAGGCGCAGGCCGACGCCAACCGCGCGGCGCTGCACGTGACCGTGCAGAGTGTCGAGCAGGCGGTTGCCAATGCCTGGGCCCAGCTTGCCGTTGCGCAGGCCAGCCTGCAGGCGACCGAGCAGCAGATTCGCGCGAGCCGCGTTGCGCTGCGCGGCGCCCGCGAAGAGGCAACGCTCGGCGCGCGGACGACGCTCGAAGTCCTGTCGTTCGAACAGGATCTGCTCGATGCCCAGGCCGCGCGGATTTCCGCCCAGTCGGGCCAGTACCTCGCCGTGTACAGCCTGATCTCGGCGATGGGGCTTCTGACCGCGGACGACCTGCGGCTCGGGATCGCCACCTACGACCCGGAAGCCTATTTCAACGCGGTGAAAAACGCCCCGGTCTACGATATCAGCCCGCAAGGCGCCAAGCTCGACGCGATCATCGAGACGCTCGGACACAAGCTCGACTGATCCCGGGTTCGACCCGCCCCACGAAATCGCCCCCGCAGACCGTTGTTTCCCAGCGACGGTCTGCTATTTTGTGCGCTCAGGATAAAGTAGGAAAAATCGCATGTCTGATCCGGTATCGAACTCGGAAATCGAGGATGTCCTGGCGTCCATCCGGCGGCTGGTGTCGGAAAATGCCAAGGCGCTCAAAGGCGACCGCGCGCGTGACCCGGAGGCCGAGAAACTGGTTCTGACCCCGGCGCTGCGGATCGACGAGAACGAAGGCAAAGCAGAACCCTCTGACGTGTTTGCGGTCGATACCGACACCTGGAACGACGTGTCGAGGGAGTCGGAAGCATCTGAATCCAAAGGTATTTTTGCCCACCGGGCGCCGCGGAAATCGGCCGTGGACGATGCCGCGGGCGAGGCCCTGGACCGGGCCGGGATCTCCGACCGGCCTGCGGCGGATGAAACCGGTGCGACGCCCGGCAACGCCGCGGCGAGCGCGGAGGCTGCGCCTAAGGCGAGCGACGGCGCAGCGTCCGACGCGGCCTCGCGGCTGAGCGCGGACGCGCCGTCGGAACCGGCCGCAGCGCCGGGCGAAACCGAGTCGCACGCCCCGGCCTCGGCGGCTGCCACCGCGCTCGAACAGAGCATCGCGGAACTCGAAACGGCGATGCATCTGCGCCCGAAGGCCGAAAACCCGACTTCGGGAGCGGCGCCTGCCGGGCGCGAAACGGCGCCCGAGGCGACCGGGACGGAACCGGCGCAGGCTGCGGCCCCGGCCGCGGAAGCGCCACCGAAATCCTGGATCGAAGGGCTGGTGGCCGCCGCGGCCGCTGCCGAAGCCGCACGTATTGCCGAACGGGCCAAGGCCCGCGCGACCGCCGCGGAGGCGACGGCGCCGGCTGTCACCGGGGCGCCGAGCGTGGAGGACCGGTCGGCAGAGGATACCGCCCAGGACGGGCCCCTCGAACTGACCCCGGCCGATGCCGCCCCGGCCGATGCCGAGAGCGTCGAGGCAGCGGATACGGTGGACGCAGACGAAAGCGCCGTCGCCTCCGACATGGCGCCGATGGACGAGGCGGACGCCGATGCCGCGGATGACGCGGCGGATCTGGCTGCCGAAGACCAGGGCGAAGCCGCGGTGGAAGAGGTCGAGGACACCGTCGCAGAAGGCGATGCGGATGCGGCCGCGCAGGACGCCGCGGGCGATACGGGTGCCGAAACCGCAGAAACAGCCGCAGAAACACCTGTAGAAAGCGCACCCGCACAGCACGACGAGGCTGCACCGGGGCCGGAGCGCAGCTGGGTCGATCGCCTGATCGCCGCCGCGGCGACCCTGCGCAACGCGCCGGAAGACGCGGGCGCCGAGACCGCCGCTGCCGACGAGGATGCAGCCCAGGAGGATGCGGTCGAGGCCGCCGCCGCCGAGGGCGATGTGGCCGAAAGCGGTGCGGCCGATGAGGGTGTGGCCGAGGCTGCGGAAACCGAGCCCAGTGCGGAAACCGGTGCGGAAACGGGTGCGGAAGCGGCTGAGGCGGTGGAGGACAAGGCAGACGCGGCTGCGGCGGCCGAGGCGCCGCTCACGCTCGAACCGCTCAATCTGGTCGACCCGATCGTCGCCGAGGCCACGGCGGGCTCCGAACCCGAGCCTGAACCCGAAACGGCGGCCTCCCTGCCGGAATGGGAAGAGGTCACGCCGCCGCAACTGGACGAGGCCGAAGCGCCGGTCGCCGAATTCGACACCGTTCTGACCGGTCCCTGGACCGCCGCCGTTACCGGAGAGGCGGACGAAGACATGGCAGACGAAGGCATGGCGGACGAAGTCGGGGCAGACGAAGACGGGGCGAACGAAGGCGCGGCGGAAGACCGGACCGCGCTGGAAACCGCGCCGGAGACCGACGCCGAGGCGGCTGCCGACGACGCCGAGGAAACCGGCGCCGCCGATCCCGCGGAAGAGGTGCCGGTCGGCGCGCTCGAATGGGAGCCGGTTTCGCCGCCGGAAGACACCGACGCCACCGACGATGAGATCGATCTGACCGCCGAGGCGGCGGCCGACGAACCGGACGCCGAAGAGGGTGAAGTCGAGAATCTGACGTCGCACGACTTTGAACGCCAAGAAGAAACCGAACCGGAAACGGTGTCCGAAGACGATGGCGCCGATCACCTGGACGAAGACGCGGCCGCGGTGGCAGCCGCCGATGAGGCGGAGGTCGACTGGGCCAGCGCGGGGATGGCGGCGGCCGGCGTCGCCTCGGCCTCTTCGTCCTACGACGACGCTGACGACGAAGCTGACCCCGGAGAGGCGGAGGCGGCGTCGGACGGGTCCGAGGGCCGGACCGATGCAGGCGCGAGCCGCGGCGAGCTGGTCGATGAAACGGTGATCGATGAGGCGATGCTGCGCGAACTCGTGGCCCAGATCGTCCGCGACGAATTGCAGGGCACGGTGGGCGAACGCATCACCCACAACGTGCGCCGGCTGATCCGCCGCGAGATTGCCCGCGCGCTGACCCTGCAGGAACTCGAGAAGTAGGCCCCGACCGGGCGGGGCGGCGGCGTCAGACCGGCCCGGCGAGGCCGAACAGCCCGTCGAGGTCGAGATGCGCCGCACAATGGGCGGCGAGGGCGTCGAGCACCTGCTCGACGCCGTCTTCGTATCCGAACTCCGATACCGGCGCGCCGAGCCGGTCGAGATAGGCGCGGCGGAAGGCGTCGGCGCTGAACAGCCCGTGCAGATAGGTGCCCATTACCCGGCCGTCGGCCCGTGCCGCCCCGTCCATGCGCCCGTCCGCGAGCCGGAGCCAGCCGCGCGCGCAATCGGGGCCATCGGTGCGGCCGAGGTGGATCTCGTAGCCGCGCACGGGTGTGCCGGTGGTGGTCTCCTCGGCCTCGGTGAGCGCGAGCGTCTTGGCCGGTTCCAGCGTGGTCTCGACGTCGAGCAGCCCGAGTCCCGGCTCGGAGCCCGGCGCGCCTTCGATCCCGTCGGGATCGGCGATCACCCGGCCGAGCATCTGGTAGCCGCCGCAGATCCCGAGCACGTGCCCGCCGCGGCGCAGATGCGCTGCCAGGTCGATATCCCAGCCGTTGGCGCGGAAATCGGCGAGATCGGCGCGGGTGGATTTCGACCCCGGGATCAGCACCAGGCCCGCGTCGCCGGGCAGCGCGCGCCCGGGCTCGACGATGTCCACCGTCACGCCCGGTTCGGCAGACAGCGGGTCGAGGTCGTCGAAATTCGCGATCCGCGCGAGCCGGGGCACCGCGATCTTGAGCCCCGTCCCGGGCGCGCGGGGGACGAGGTCCATCACGTCCTCGGCGGGCAGCTTCCAGGCCTCGGCAAACCACGGCAACACGCCCAGATCGTGCCAGCCGGTGCGCCGCGCGATCTCCTGCGCGCCTTCGGCAAAGAGCGAGACGTCGCCGCGAAACTTGTTGACGATGAAGCCGCGGATCCGGTCGCGGTCGGCGGCGGGGAGGATCGCATGGGTGCCGACGAGCTGGGCGATCACCCCGCCGCGGTCGATGTCGCCGACCAGCACCACCGGCACTTCGGCCGCCTCGGCAAAGCCCATGTTGGCGATGTCGCCCGCGCGCAGGTTGATCTCGGCCGGGCTGCCCGCGCCCTCGATCAGCACGAGGTCCACGTCGCGCGCGAGCCGGTTGAAACTCTCCATTACGGCGGGCAACAGCGTGTCCTTGATCGCGCCATAGTCGCGCGCCTTGAGCGTCGCAAAACGGCTGCCCTGCACGATCACCTGCGCGCCGATATCGGTCTCGGGCTTCAAGAGCACCGGGTTCATGTCCACGGTCGGGGCGAGGCCGGCGGCGCGCGCCTGCAGCGCCTGCGCCCGGC
>JAGRMP010000409.1:0-6127 GCA_020441225.1 Maritimibacter sp.
CCCCGGCGGATGTTCTCGGCGATCACATGCGCGGCGGTTTCGGGACGGGTGGCGGAGGCGATATGCGGCGTGACCGTGACCTTGGGATGCGCCCAATAGGGATGGTCCGCCGGCAGTGGCTCGACCCGGAAGGCGTCGAGAGTCGCGTGGCCGATCTGCCCGGCGTCGAGCGCTGCGAGCAACGCCGCGTCGTCGATCAGCGCGCCGCGCCCCGGGTTCAGCACCACCGCGCCTTCGGGCAACCGCGCAAGCGCCGCGGCGTCGAGGATGTTCACGGTGGCCGGGGTGAGCGGCAGCAACAGCACGAGGATCTCGGAACGCGCGAGTACTTCGTCCAGCCCGTCGTCCCCCGCGCAACACGCAACCCCGTCGAGCGCCTTTTGCGACCGCGACCAGCCCGCCACGTCGAAGCCGAGCCCCGCCAGCGCCTCGGCGCAGGCTGCGCCCAGCGCGCCCAGCCCAAGCACGCCCACCCGCCGGTCGGCGGCGAGCGGCGGCACGTGCGGCGCCCAGGCCGCGCCTTCCCGGCAGATGTCACGGTCGATTCCGAGGTGATGGCGCAGCACATGGCCGGTGACCCACTCGACCATGCCGCGTGTGAGCCCCTCGTCGACCATCCGCGCATAGGGCATGGTCAGGGTCGGGTTGGCGATGATCGTCTCGACCCCGGCCCAGAGCCCGAGCGCGGCCTTGGCCCGCCCATAGCCCGACAGATCGACTTGCCCGCCCTTCGGGGCATAGACGATGTAGTCGACCTCGGCCGGCGGATGATCTTCCGCCAGGTCGGCCTCGACCCCCAGCGCCGCCAGCGCGTCCACCAGCGGTTCGCGGTACTTTTCCGCCTCTCCCCGTCCGGTGATAAATTGCACTTTTACGATCATTTTGAGCGTGCCCGGTGGATATGCGCCGATTGGACCAGTCCGAATCCGATCATCAGGACCAGCATGGCCGAGCCGCCGTAGCTCACCAACGGCAACGGTACGCCGACAACGGGCGCGAGCCCCATGACCATCGACATGTTGACCGCGAAGAACAGGAAGAAGGTCGCCGCGACCCCCCAGGTCACCAGCGCGCCGAACCGGTCCTGGTTGCGGGTGGCCGAGGCCACCGCGACCACGATGATCGCCACGTAGAGCGCGAGCAGCGAGGCGGCACCGACGAAGCCGAATTCCTCGGCGAGCGAGGTGAAGATGAAATCGGTGTGTTTCTCGGGCAGAAAGTTGAGCCGCGACTGGGTGCCCTGCAAAAAGCCCCGCCCGGTCCAGCCGCCCGAGCCCAGCGCGATCTTGGACTGGGTGATGTGGTAGCCCGCGCCGAGCGGATCGGAGGCCGGGTCGAGAAAAGTGTCGATCCGCCTGTATTGGTAGTCCTTCAACAGCTGCCAGTCGGTCCCGCGCGAAAGCAGCACCGCCGCCACCGAGCCGATCCCGCCGACCCCGACCACGACGAAATAGAGCCAGTGGACCCCGGCAAGGAACATGGTGATCGCCCCCCCCGCCATCAGCAGGAGCGCGGTGCCGAGGTCGGGCTGCATCAGCGTGAGCCCGGCGGGAACCAGGATCAGCGTGACCGGCGCCAGCACCCAGAAGGGCCGCGAGACCTTGGACAGATCGAGCCAGTCGTAATAGGCCGCGAGCGCCATGATGAGGGTGATCTTGGTCAGCTCCGAGGGCTGCAGCCGTATGAAACCGAGGTCGATCCAGCGCTGCGCCCCCATCCCGACCGAACCGAAGAACTCGACCCAGAGCAACAGCCCGACCGAGGCCGCGTAGGCGAGCCCGGCCATGTTGCGCCAGAACCAGATCGGCACGAAACCGATCACCATCATCACCGCAAGCCCGAACGCGAAGCGCTTCATCTGCGGTTCGGCCCAGGTCGCCGCGGTGCCGCCGGCGACCGAGTAGAGCATGCCGAAGCCGATCCCGGCGACGGTGGCGAGCAGCAGCACCAGCGCCCAGTTGACGTAGAATACCTTCTTGAACCCGGTGGGCACCCATTTGACGTTGTATTCAAGGTAGCTCACGCCCGCGTCCTCCCTTCGCCCGGCGCCTGCGGCGGTCTCAGGTCCAGTTCGTCGAACCGGGCGCGCACGGTGTTGCGCTGCGACGGCGGATAGGCCTCGAGCGGCGGCACGTCGTCGTAGAGCGCGGCGAGCAGCAGATCGCGGGCGATCGGCGCCGCCGTCGACGAACCGCCGCCGCCATGCTCGACCACGACCGCCACCGCCACCTCGGGGTTCTCATGCGGCGCATAGCCCACGAACAGCGCGTGGTCGCGCCGTTCCCAGGGCAGATCGTCGTTCGAGGTCACCCCCGCCTCGCGCTCCTCGGCGGTGATGTTGCGCACCTGGCTGGTGCCGGTCTTGCCGGCGATCCGGAGCCCCTCGGCCACGACGCGCGACGACAGCGCGGTGCCGTTGGGGTGGTTGACCACCTCAAACAGCCCCTGCTGGATCAACGCGAGATTGCGCGGGTCGAGGCCGAGGCTTTCGCCGCCCTCCACGGGTTGTTCGATCCCGTCGATGGCGCGCACCAGGCGCGGCACCACCCGCCGGCCGGTCCCGAGCCGCGCCGTCATCACCGCGAGCTGCAGCGGCGACGTCAGCACAAAGCCCTGGCCGATGGTGGCGTTGAGCGTGTCGCCGATCACCCAGTCGGCCCCCCGGGTCGCCCGTTTCCATCCCCGCGTCGGCACCCGACCCTCGGCCACCGACAGGAGCGGCAGATCGAAGCTCTCGCCCAGCCCGAGCCGGTGCGCCATCGCCGCAATCCGTTCGATCCCGACCTCCTGGCAGAGCTCGTAATAATAGACGTCGCAGCTCTCCCGCAGTGAGCGGACCAGTTCAACCCGGCCGTGGCCCGCACGGCTCCAGCAGTGGAACCGGCGGCCCGAGACCTCGACATGGCCATTGCAGGTGTAAGTGTCGTCGGGTCCGATCAAACCGTCTTCCAGCGCCGCGAGCGCGGTGACCATCTTGAAGGTCGAGCCGGGCGGGTAGATCCCCTGCGACGCCTTGTCCGGCAGCGGCCGGTAGGGATCGTCGAGCAGCGTCTGGTAATCCTTCGACGAGATCCCGCGGACGAATTTGTTGGGATCGAATGTCGGCGCCGAGGCCATCGCGAGAATGTCGCCGTTCTGCGGGTTGAGGATGACCGTCGCAGCGCTTTCACCGCTCAGCCGCGCTTCGGCGAAGTTCTGCAGCGCGTGGTTGACCGTAAGCTGCACGTCGTGCCCGGGGATGCCCTCCTCGCGGTCGAGCTCGCGCATTACCCGGCCGACGGCGTTGACCTCGATCCGGCTGGTGCCCGCACTGCCGCGCAAGGAATCCTCGAGCTTGGCTTCGACGCCGAACTTGCCGATCTCGAAGCGCGGGATCTGGAACAGCGGGTCGGGGTCTTCGATCTTCGACAGATCGTAATCCGAGACCGGGCCGACGTAGCCCACGATATGGGCGAAATCGCCCCCCAGCGGGTAGGTCCGGCTGAGCCCCATCTCCGGGTTGACGCCGGGAAGCGCCGGTGCGTTGACCGCCACTTCGGCGACGTCTTCCCAGCTCACCCGGTCGGCCACGGTCACCGGCAGGAAGGGGCTGACCTTGCGCATTTCGGCGAGCGCGGCTTGCTTGTCTTCGGGCGAGAGCCAGATGATCTTCGACAGCCGGTCGAGCACCGCTTCCGGGTCGCCCGCGTCTTCGCGCACCATCACGATCCGGTAGTTCTGCTCGTTGCCCGCAAGCAGCACGCCCTTGCGGTCGTAGATCATCCCGCGCGCGGGCGGGATCAGGCGGATGTTGATCCGGTTCTGGTCCGCCAGCATGCGAAACGCGTCGGCCTGGTCGACTTGCAAATAACGCATCCGCGCCGCCAGCACGCCAGCGAAGGCAATCTGCGCGGTGCCGAGCAGCAGCCCGCGACGGGTGACCGTGCGGGCGGCCTTTTCGGTATCTGCGGGGGACCGTCTCATACCAGGCGCACCTCGCTTGCGTGTTCGCCGGGCGCCAGTCTGCGCACCCGGAGCACCCAGACCGACAGCGCGGCAACCGCCGGATAGGCGGCGATATTGACGAAAAGCCCAAGCACGGCGAGCGTGAACGCCGGCTGGTCGACGAAGAAGACCGCCAGCACGATCCGCTCCGCCACCAGGAGCAGCGCCAGGATGACGCCGGCGGTGATCCATTCGGTGAAAAAACCGCGCTCGCGCAGCAGCCCGGCGCGCGACCGCATCGCTTCGAGACCGATCACCGCAAGGCCGCTGGCCACGCCCGGCGGACGCAGGAACAGAAGCTCGGTGACCACGAGCAGCGCCGCGAACAGCAGCACCGGCACGTAGTCGGGGCGCTGCGCCACCCAGGCGAGACCGGCGAGCACGATGAAATCGGGCGGCGGCAGACCGCCCGCGTCGCCGCCGGTCGGCAGGATGCGCAGGAAAACGACGAGCCCGGCGAGGACGGCGAAGAGGAGCGCATAGCCCCAGCGATGCAGGGTTGCCGGTGAGATCATCCGCCAACCTCCGCCTCGCCTGCCTCGGGCGCGACCGCGTCGGTGCCCCCCGCGGCAGGTGCGCCGCCATCGGTGCCCGCGTCGCTGTCCCCCACGGCGGCCCCGCCGGTCAGCGCGGGCGCAGGCGCGCCGTCTGCGACCGGGGCAAGCGCCGGGTTCATCACGATGAGACTGCCCGCCTCGCGCAAAATCTCGCCCGGATGCGAGCGCAGCACGCGCAGGAATTCGAGCCGCGAATAGTCGGCGGCGAGCTGCACCCGGAGCCGCCCGTCGGCCCCCGCGACAACCGCGCCCACGAGCAGGCCCGCCGGAAACACCCCGCCGTCGCCCGAGGAGACGACCCGGTCGCCCGGGCGCACCGCGTCGCGTTCATCGAGGAATTCGAGCGGCGGGCGGGCGGTGTTGTCACCCGACAGCAGCCCTTTCTGCCCCGAAGGCTGGATGGTCACCGGGATGCGGCTTGACGAGTCGGTGAGCAGGATCACCCGCGCGGTCTGGTCGCCGACACCCGAGATCCGGCCCACGAGCCCGAGCCCGTCCATCGCCGCCCAGCCATCGACCAGCCCGTCGCGGGCGCCGACATTGAGCAGCACCGACTGGCGGAACGGCGAGCCTGAATCGGTCAGGACCCTGCCGGTGACGAAGGACAGCCGCGCGTCGAGCCGGACGTTGTTGAGGTCGAGCAGCCGGGCGTTCTCTTCTTCGAGCTGCACCGCGGCCTCTTTCCACGCCTTCATCCGCTGCAATTCGCGCCGCAGCTCCTGGTTCTGCTCGGCAAGCCTTGTGTAGCTCTGGAACCCTTCGATCAGTTTCGCGGCCTTGGTCACCGGCACCAGCGCCCATTCCATGTTGGGCACCACGGCGTCGACCACCTGGGCGCGCACCCGCTCGACCCGCGGGCTGTCGATCCGCCACAGCACGAAGACCGCGAACAGCACAAAGACCACGATCCCCACCAGGATCCGCCTGACGGGGGTGACGTAATCTTCGGATTGCCGTCGGTTTCTCGCCATCAGCTCTCCCAGCCCCGGGAGCCGGCGCCAAGCGCGGTCTTGGGCGCGGCCCGCGGGTTCAGCTATCGTAGTCGATAACGTGGCGCAGTTGTTTTTCGTATTCCAGCGCCCGGCCGGTGCCCAGCGCGACACAATTGAGTGACTCGTCGGCGACCGAAATGCTCAGGCCGGTCTGTTCGCGCAGCGCAAGGTCGAGCTCGCCCAGGAGCGCGCCGCCGCCGGTCAGCATCACGCCGCGGTCGACGATGTCGGCGGCGAGGTCGGGCGGCGTCGTCTCCAGCGCAACCATCACCGCCTCGCAGATCTGCTGGACGGGTTCCGCCAGCGCCTCGGCGATCTGGGCCTGGTTGATCTCGAGCTCCTTCGGGACCCCGTTCAAGAGGTCGCGCCCACGGATCGACATCGCCACGCCGCGTCCATCGTCGGGCATGCGCGCGGTGCCGATGGCGGTCTTGATCCGCTCCGCCGTGGTCTCGCCCACCAGAAGGTTATGCTGGCGGCGCAGGTAGTTGACGATGGCCTCGTCCATCCGGTCGCCACCGACCCGCACCGAGCGGGCGTAGACGATGTCGCCGAGCGAAAGCACCGCGACCTCGGTGGTGCCGCCGCCGACGT
>JAGRMP010000409.1:6186-6335 GCA_020441225.1 Maritimibacter sp.
GTTCGGCGATCAGCCCCGCCTTGCGGGCGCCCGCGGTCAGCACCGAGGTGCGGATCGCGCGTTTCTCGACCGGAGTCGCGCCATGCGGCACACAGACGATGATCTTGGGTTTCGAAAACGTTGTCCGCTTGTGCACCTTGCGGATGAAA
>JAGRMP010000410.1 GCA_020441225.1 Maritimibacter sp.
AGCGGGTTCCAGTAATCGCCATGGTCGAGCGCGCGGATCACCCGCACGAGATCGGCGGCGGGCGCGGTGAAATCGAGCGCTGCGCCCGCTTGCGGCCGGGCGTCGCGGCCGAAATACGTCCGCAGGTTCAGGTCCTGCTTCTGCCGGGCGGGCTCGGGCCTGGCGAGCTCGGCCATCAGCGCCGGGAAGCTATCGATGGCCGCACCGTAGCACTTGGCGTTGAGCGAAAAGGCGGTGTCGTCCTCGGTGATCTCGAACCCGGCGGCGGCGAGCACGTCGCCCTCGTCCACCCCGCCCTCGATCAGGTGCCAGGAGATCCCGTGGCGCTTTTCGCCCGCGATTGCCGCCCAGACCGGCGCGTTGAGCCCGGCATAGGCGGGGAGCGGGCCATCGTGGAAATTGACCGCGCCGCGCTTTGCGAGTGCCAGCACGGCGTCGGGCAGGATGTCGAGATTGGCGATCGAGAGGAGCCAGTCGAAGTCACGTCCGCCAAGCCGGTCGGCGAGCCCTTTGCCGGGCGCTATCACGTCGAGCCCGGCGGCCCTGGCCCAGGCCGCGACATCGGGGTTGCGGGTGACGACGGCGGCGATCTCGTGACCGGCCCCGATGAGGAGGTCGCCGCATTGGATGACGAGGCTTTCGTGGCCGACGAGGACAGAGCTGAAATGGGACATGTTAGGTCAAACCCTGGGATTGGGAGTTGGAAACTTGGCCTGCCGCGGGTGGGACCGGGGCGGCGGGACGGCCGCGCAGGACCGCGCGGGCGTCATGGGCGAGAAGCGTGGTGAGGAACCGGGGCGCGACGCCGCGCTCGCGCCGGGTGAGCGCGCAGCGCAGCCAATGCAACCCGCCGCCCGCCAGATGGGCGAGGCTGGCCACTGCCGCGTAGCCGACACCGTGGTTCTTGGCGAAGTAGTGCCAGCGGCTGTCGAACCAGTAGCCGGGCACGCGGGACCAGCTTTTCATGCCGGTCGAAACGGAGCCGATATGCGCCACTTTGCTGGCGGGCACGTAGTCGGTGGCATAGCCCGCGCGATGGGCACGCAGGAACAGATCGGTCTCTTCGAAATAGAGAAAGAAGGTCTCGTCGAAGAGCCCGATCTCGTCGAGAACGCTCTGCCGCATCATCACCGAGGCGCCGGCGAACCAGTCGATGGAACGGGTTTCGGTAGGGGTCTCGAGCGGTACCTTGGCGTGTTTCAGGAGCTTCGTGACCGGCCCGAACCGGATCGCGCCTTCGAATTCGCTGGCAATCGAGGGGAAGCGGAAGCTGGTGAGATGGGTGTCGCCATCGGGGCCGTGGATATTGCTGCCGGCGAAGGCGGTGCCGGGCGTGGCCTCGAGATGGTCGCGCAGCACCCCGATCGCGTCCGGTGCGGGAAAGGCGTCGGAATTGAGGATGTAGACGTAATCGGGCCGGGCGCCATCGGCGAGCCCCGCGCGGATGCCGACGTTGTTGCCGGCGCCGAAGCCTCCGTTGCGGCCGGACTGGATCACCCGGATGCGGCCGCCCGCGTCCCAGCCTGCCTCGGCCACATGCGCGGAGATCGCCTCGAACGATCCGTCCTGGCTGTCGTTGTCGACCACGACGATGCCGCCCGCGATCCCGTCCATCGCGCGCCGCGCGGCGGCAACCGATCCGAGCGTCATCTCGGCGGTCTTGTAGTTGAGCACGATGGTCAGCACCGTCGCGCCGGATGTCTGCGCCCCGCTCACTCCGCCGCCACTCCGATGGGCGTGGCGAGGGGCCGCTCGGCCGCGTCGAACTCGGCCTTTTCCAGCACCTTGCGCATCCGCGTCGCGAGCACCCGCACGTTGGGCTCCAGAACCATGGAATCGTGGTCGCCGGGCACTTCGTGGATGGTCAGATCCGGGGCAAAGCGCGTCCAGCCGTTGTCGCGGAACATGTAATGCTTGTCCTTGCCCACGAGCCGGCCCGGGGCAACTTCCCAGCGGGCCATCAAGGGCGGCCGGAACAGCGTGAGCGGTCCCTCCCAGCGGCGCAGCTTGTACTTGCCGACACTGTCGAGGAACGCCGCTTCGATGGCCGCGTCGTGGAACACGTGTTCGCCCTCGACCGCCTCGCCCGCGCCGCCCTGGCGTTTCCTGCGCTCCCATTCGATCCGGTTGCGCGCCCAGGTCGAGACGTAGGACAGGCCCTCGTCCTTGAGATTGAGCCAGTTGATCATGATCCGGTCGCGCCGGGTGAGCGGCGGGCGCAGCGGCAGCGGCGTGTCGAGCAGGATCAGCGCGGCGATCTCCTCGCCCGCCTCTTCGAGCTGGCGGGCGATCTCGTAGGCGGTAATGCCGCCGCCCGAGAAACCGCCGAGCATGTAGGGGCCATGGGGCTGCACCTGGCGCATCTCGGCGATGTAGTCGCGCGCCGCCGCTTCGATGCTGTCGTGCGGGGCTTCGTCGCCGTAGAGCCCGCGCGCCTGCAGCCCGTAGAACGGCCGGTCGGAGCCGATCAGATGCGCGAGGTGGCGCAGGTTGAGAACGTTGCCGAACATGCCCGCGACCAGGAAGAACGGCGTGCGCGGCCCGCCCTCGCCCGCATGCATCGGCACGAGATGGGTGAAGCGGCGTTCGGGGCGCTGGGTGGCCTTGGGTGTGTCCTCGGTGCTGTCTGCCTTGTCCGAGACGCCCCGTTCGGCGATCAGCGCCGCCACCTTGCGGATGGTCGGCGCTTCGAACAGCACCGAGATCGGGAAATCGGAGTTCCAGGTCTTGCGGATCTGGGCGAACAGCCGCACGGCGATGAGCGAATGGCCCCCGAGGTCGAAGAAACTGTCCTCGGCGCCGATCCTGTCGACCCCCAGAAGCTCGGCCCAGAACCCGGCGAGCGTGGTCTCGATCGCCCCTTCCGGCTCGACGTAATCGCTGTCGAGCTGGGGCCGTTCAAAGCTCTGGCCGCCGCCGGCATGGCTTTCTTCCACCGCCCCCGCCTGCGCGATCAGCGCGGGCAGATCGAGCGAGGAGAGGATCACCTGCGGGCTGCCCTCGAGCGCGAGCGCGCGCAGGAACAGATCGGCCCCCTCCTCGGCGCGGATGCCCTGACCGAGATTGTGGCGCAGCCGTTCCTCGGCGGGCGAGAGCGGCTGGAGCGCGGGCGCGCCGGTCGTTTCCGGCGCTTCGGCACTGGCGGCGAAGCCCTGGGCGCTCTCCATTCGGCGGATCGAGAAGCCGCGGATCTCGACGCAGACCTCGCCCTCGGGCGTGGTGAGCGTGACATCGAAGCTCGAGATCTCGCCCGCGGCGCGGTTGTTCCCTGCATTGCGGACCCAGCTCACGATCCGGGGCGGGAGATCACGGTAAACCTTGACCGAGGCGTAGGAGACCGGCACCCAGAGGTGTTTGCCCGGCTCGTAGCCCTCGATCAGCCCCATCGCCCAGCCGGTGGCGAGGTCGAGGAGGCCCGGGTGCAGCCGGTAGCCCGCGTCGGGGTCGCCATGGGCGACGGCGGGCAGCGCAAGCTCGGCGAGGCCTTCGCCCTGCCCCAGCGCGGTCGATTTCAGCACCCGCCAACGCGGGCCGAACTGCAGATGCGCCTCCTGCGCGCCCTTGAGCGCGCCGCCTTCGGGCGCACGGACCGGGGTGGCGCAGCGCGCGGCGATGGCGGCGAGGTCGAGGGCCGCGGGCGGGCGCAGCGGCAGGAGCGAGATCTGCGCCTGGGCGTTGACCTCGCGGGATGTTTCCGGCCCGCTTTCGACCACGAAGTCGTAGCCCGTGTCGGTGCGCGGCAGCCTCAGCGTGACGCTCCGGGTTTCCTCTGCGCCCACCGCGAGGGGCCGCAGGAAGTAGAGATCGCGGATCTCGAAGGCCTGGGTCTCGCCCTGCCCCGCCATCGCCTGCGCGGCAAGCTCCAGATACCCGGTCCCCGGCAGCAGCGCGTCGCCCGCCGCGGTGCGGTGGTCGTCGAGCACCCAGTGGTTCTTGACCGTGTAAGCGGCTGTAAAGACGCGGTTTCCGGCGGCATCGAAGGTCTTTTCATCGAGCAGCGGCTGGTCGGCGGGCAGGACGGGCGCGTCGTGATGCGCGCCGGTGCGCGCGGCCATCGCATCCGCCGCCATGCCGGCATCGGCCCAGATGCCCCAGCCCACGGCCTGCACCCGGGTCCTGCCGCCCGTCTTGTCGCTCATGCGCGCCTTGGCATAGGCGTTGAGGTATTCGTTGGCGGCGACGTAATCGACCTGGCCCGCGGGCGCGGTGGCGGTGGAGCTCGACGAGAACAGCACCATCCAGTCGACATCGCCGTCGGGGAAGACCTCTTCGAGCACCTGCGTGCCGTGCAGCTTGGGCGCGAAGACATCCTCGATCTCGGTCATCGTCTTGGTCTGGATCAGCCCGTCCTCGATCACGCCGGCGGCATGGATGATGCCGTGCACCGGGCCCAGATGGGCCTCGATCCGGGTGCGGACCTCGCGCATGTCCTCGACGTTGGAGACGTCGCCCGCGAGGCAGAGCACCTCGCCGCCGGCCGCTTCCAGCCGCCGGACCGCGCGGATACGGCGCCCGAGCGGGTCGCCGGGCGCGGTGTTGTCGAGGAGTTTGTCCCAGCTCTCGCGCGGCGGCGGCGCGGCCCGCGAGACCAGCGCGATCCTCGCCCCGGCGGTCTGGATCAGCCGTTCGGCGAGCGTGAGGCCGATGCCGCCAAACCCGCCGGTGATGAGCACGACGCCCTTGTCCTTGAGCTTCGCCGCACCCGCTTCCGAGCTGTCGAGCGGCTGCGGCCGCCAGCCCATCTCATAGCGTTTCGTGCCCCTGAGCGCGGCTTCCAGCGCGGCGGGGGGCGACAGCAGCTCTTCGAGAACCGGGGTGACATGGGTCGAGATGTCGGGCTGCACCCGTCCCCGCGCTTCGGGCAGGTCGAGATCGAGCGCCGAGACCGTCACATGCGGAAACTCGCGGCCGATCACCCGGACCGGCCCCGCGAGGGTGGCCTTTTCGGGGTAGCGCAGCGCCTCTTTCGCCACCTGCACCGCGCCGGAGGTCAGCACGTTGATGTGGATCTTCTGGCTCCAGCCCTCGTCGCCGATCGCCTGGGCGAGGAAGACGAGGCTGAAGAAGCCCTGTTCGAGGTTGCGGTGGAAGAAGCTCGATCCGGGCCGGAAGCTTTCGCGCGTGGTGGCGAGCCAGCCATGCACGATCCGGTCGGGCAGGAAGCCGCGCTCCATGAGGTCGCCCACGAGCGCGTCGTAGCTGTCGCGGCCGCGTTCGGGCGACAGGATGTAGCCGGTCTCGCCGTCGCGCGCGAAGCTGTCGCCGGCGCGGACCGTGAGCACCTCGTGCCCGGCCGCACGGAGCTTGTCGGTGACGGCGTCGCAGAGCCCGGCTTCGTCGGCGAAGACCAGCCAGCGCTGTTTCGCGACGCCCGCGAGATCGCCGGTCACGTCGATGTCGCAGCCCGCATAGGCCGGGCGCCAGGCCGGCCGCCAGCCCCAGTTTTCAGGGGTTTCCGCGCGCATCAGCCAACCGGTCTCGGGCGCGGACCGCGCCTGGCCCGGTTCGATGAAGTAATGCGCCCGCTGGAAGGCATAGCTGGGCAGCGGCAGGCGCACCCGGCGGGCCGCGCCCCAGACCTGGTCCCAGGCGATCTCGCCGCCGAGCGCCCAGACCCGGCCGAGCATGGCCATGAAATAGGCGTCGTCGGCCGTGTCGTCGTTGGGGTGACGCAGCGAGCCGATCACCTGGTTGGCGTCAACGTCCGGGTGCTGTCCAGACAGCGAGGCGAGCGCCTTGCCGGGACCGACTTCGATGAAGATCCGGTTTTTCTTCGCGAGAGTCGCGATGCAATCGGCGAAATGCACGGTGCCGCGCAGGTGCTGAACCCAGTATTCGGGATCGGTGGCCTGGGCGTCGGTCATCATCGCGCCGGTGCGGTTCGATGTGAGCGGGATCTGCGGCGGGTTGAGTTTGATCGAGCGCAGGTAGTCGCCGAAATCCTTCAGGATCGGCTCCAGCATGCGCGAATGCGCGGCGATGTTGATCTGGATGCGCTGGCAGTCCACCTCGCGGGCCTTGAGCTCCTTTTCCAGCGCGTCGAGCGCGGCCTGCGGGCCGGTGGCGACCGAGAGATTGGGCGCGTTGACCGCGCCGAGGTCGAGCGCGTCGCCCAGGAACGGCATGAGCGCCTCGGCCGAGAGTGCAACGGAGAGCATGCCGCCCGCGGGAACCGTATCGAAGAGTTTCCCGCGCAGGTGCACGAGGCCGATGCAATCTTCGAACGACATCACGCCCGCGAGGCAGGCGGCGGTGTTTTCGCCCATCGAATGGCCGACCAGTGCGGTGGGCGTCACGCCCCAGCTCATCCAGAGCTTCGCAAGCGCGTATTCGACGATCATGATCAACGGAAGCTGCACCGAGGGCTGTTTCAGCCGCGCGTCGGCCTGCGCCTCGGCGCCCTCCTCCGGCAACCACAGCGCCCGGATGTCGTAGTCGAGCTTCGGCGCGAGGATCGCGAGACCGGCATCCATCCAGCGGGCAAACTCCGGCTCGGTCTCGTAGAGATCGCGGGCCATGGTGGCGTATTGCGCGCCGCCGCCGGGGAACATGAAGACGGTGTCGGGCCGGTCGAGCGTGGTATGGGTGAAGACCCGGCGCGGGTCGTTCTCGGCGAGCTTTTCCGCTGCCTCGGCATGGCTTTCGGCCACCACCACGCGGCGGCGTTCGAAAGCGTGGCGCCCCTCCTTGAGGGTCCAGGCGATGTCGGCGAGGTCCTGCTCGGGATGGGCGATCAGGTGATCGGCGAGCCGGGCGGCGTTGCCGTCGAGCGCCGCTTTCGACTTGGCCGAAAGGCAGAGCAGCTGGAACGGCCAGTCGGAGGGCTCGGACGCCGCGCGTTCGGACGCTTCTTCGAGCACCACGTGCGCATTGGTGCCGCCGACGCCAAGCGAGTTCACGCCCGCGCGGCGCGGACCCTTGTGGCTGACCCAATCGGTGAGCCTGTCGTTCACGCGGAACGGCGAATGCTCGAAATCGATGGCCGGGTTCGGCTTTTCAAATCCCAGCGACGGCGGGATCTGCTTGTTGTAGAGCGAAAGCGCGGTCTTGATCAGGCTCGCGACGCCCGCAGCGGTGTCGAGATGGCCGATGTTGGTCTTGACCGAGCCGATCTTGCAGAAGCCGACCTCGTGGGTGGTTTCCTGGAAAGCCTCGGTGAGCGCCGCCACCTCGATCGGGTCGCCGAGATAGGTGCCGGTGCCGTGGCATTCGACGTAATCGATGGTGTCGGCGGTCACGCCGGACATGAGCTGCGCCTCGGCGATGGCCTCGGCCTGACCCTCGACGGAGGGGGCGAGATAGCCCGCCTTGGCCGCGCCGTCGTTGTTGATCGCCGAGCCCTTGATGACGGCCCAGATATGGTCGCCGTCGCGGATCGCGTCCGACAGCCGGCGCAGCACCACCGCCCCCGCGCCCGAGCCGAAGACCGTGCCCTGGGCGCGGTGGTCGAAGGCGTGGCAATGGCCGTCGGGCGAGAGCACCTCGCCTTCCTTGTAGAGATAGCCCCGGTTCTGCGGCAGCTCGATGGTGACGCCCCCGGCGATGGCCATGTCGCAATCGCCCGCAAGGAGCGCCTGCATCGCGTAATGGGCCGCGACCAGCGAAGTCGAACAGGCGGTTTGCACGTTCACGCTCGGCCCGGTCATATCGAAGATATGGCTCACCCGGGTCGACAGGAAATCCTTGTCGTTGCCGGTATGGCGCAAGAGGAACATGCCGACATCGTCGACCAGGTCGGGATTCGAGCAGATGTTGAAGTAGAAATAGCTGCCCATGCCGCAGCCGGCATAGACGCCGATGGGCCCGGGCGCCTTTGACGGAGGATGGCCGGCGTTTTCCAGCGCCTCCCACGCCACTTCGAGGAACTGGCGGTGTTGGGGGTCCATGATCGCCGCTTCCTTGG
>JAGRMP010000043.1:0-5365 GCA_020441225.1 Maritimibacter sp.
TCCGCGAGATCGTCGAGGTTTCGGGTGCCAAGGTCGACATCAACGACGACGGCGTGATCAAGATCGCGAGCCCGAACGGCGATGCCATCCAGAAGGCATACGACATGATCTATTCCATCGTTGCCGAGCCCGAAGAAGGCCAGGTCTACAAGGGCAAGGTCGTGAAGATCGTCGATTTCGGCGCCTTCGTGAACTTCTTCGGCAAGCGCGACGGGCTGGTGCACGTTTCGCAGATCGAGAACCGCCGCCTGAACCATCCCTCGGACGTGCTGAAGGAAGGCCAGGAGGTCTACGTCAAGCTCTTGGGCTTCGACGACCGCGGCAAGGTGCGCCTCGCGATGAAGATGGTCGACCAGGCCACCGGCGAAGAGCTTCCGCCGGAACCCAAGAAGAAGAAGGGCGACGACGACGAGTGATCGTCAGACGCTTTGAGCGATGCGAAGCCCCGGGGGAGACCCCGGGGCTTTTTTGTGGATCGAAATTTCCCGATTCTGATACACAAGCCCGTTTGACAACCGGTTGTGATCCACAAGTCAATTTGATTTTCATTTCTTCATGAAAGTGATCGACAAAGACATTTGGCGTGCCTAAACTCCACTCAAAATAGTTTCACCGTCAAAAAGACGAGAAAATGAGTGACAAAAACACATACGATCTCTCCGAAGCCGTCGACTACCACTACGGGAAGTTCCCGCCGGAGCATCTCGATCTCCAGGTCATCCTCGAACCGCTGACCGAGGCAACGGCATCGCTCGCGCGATACGACCAGATGCTGGGCAGCATGCTGAATTCGGAAATCCTGCTTGCGCCGCTCAGGACCCGCGACGCTGTTGTATCGTCCCGGATGGAGGGCACGATTTCCACGATTGACGAGGTGATGCAATTGGAAGCGGCCGCGCAATCGGGCGATACAGACGCGCACCGGACCGCACGAAACGAGACGATAGAGGTGGCTCTCTATGCGCGCGCGCTGCGTCAGTCGCAACAAGCCCTAAGTGAAGGGCGCCCGATCTCCGAACACCTTCTGAGGAGCGCGCATCAGACACTCCTCGCCTTCGGACGTGGGGCATCGAAACACCCCGGATCCTACAAGACCGAGCAGAACTACGTCGGCGATCGCGGGACGCGGAGGGTCCGTATCATCCCGATCAATCCGCAGAGCCTGCCGGGCGGCATGGAGGCGTTGGTCGCCTACATCAATTCGAACGACCAAGTTCCGCTCGTTCGCACGGCGCTTGCCCATGTCGAGTTTGAGGCGCTGCACCCATTCGAAGACGGCAACGGTCGGGTCGGGCGCATGCTCATCACCCTGATGCTGTGGAAGCTCGGGCTGATCAGTCAGCCGCATTTCTACGTCAGCGGCTACTTCGAACAGTACAAGGACGAATATGTCGAGCGTATGCGGGCGGTCTCGGCCGAGGGAGACTGGACCGGATGGACGGTCTTTTTCCTGCGTGCGCTGAACGCGCAGGCGCTAGAAAACCTGTCCACCGCCGGAGAAATCCAGAGGCTCTACGACGTGATGCGCGAACGGTTTCGCGAAATCCTGCATTCGCAATGGTCGAACCATGCGCTGGATTTCGTCTTTGCCAATCCGTATTTCCGCAACAACCTTTTCACCCGGGACAGCGGAATACCCGCGCCGACAGCGAACAGGTTCACGCGCCTCCTCGTCGATAACGATCTGCTTCGGACCATCATCCCCGCTGCGGGCCGCCGACCGGCGATGTATGCATTCGAACCGTTGCTGGAGGTCGTCCGGGGCGATTAGCGGCCCCGCCTCAGATGATTTCGTCCTCGTCGAACAGCGGGTCGCCGTCGAGCTGTTCGGTTACCGCTTCGGCCCAGGCTTCGCCGTCGATGGTGGCGGGGATGCGGGCGATGTGGAACAGCGCGTCGCCCTCGTTGACCACCGGCAGGTTGGCGCGGCCGATGATGATGCCGGCCTGGCTCGCCTCGACCGGGCGTTCGACCTCGCCGAAGGGGTCGGAGACCACGCCGAGCAGCGCGCCTTCCTCGACATGGGCGCCGCGTTTCTGGAACGCGCGGAACAGCCCGCCGGCCGGGGCGCGTTCCCAGCGCGAGCTGTAGCAGACGAAGGGCGCGGTCCGGGTCCGGGGCACGCCGCGGGTCGAGATCATGCCCTGGGCGTGCATCACGCGCAGGATGCCCGCGACCCCGGTGCGCACGCCGGGTTCCTCGAAGCGCAGGCCCTCGCCCGCTTCGTAGACAATGGTGGTTACGCCGCTTTCGCGCGACGCGGCCCTGAGCGAGCCCTCGCGTTCGCGCGAGGTGAGGATGACTGGCGCGCCGAAGGCGCGGGCCATGTCGAGCGCGGTCTTGTCGCCGGTCGTGACCCGGCACTGCGGCAGGTTGGTGCGCTGGACCGCGGCGGAATGCAGATCGATGCCGAAATCGGCGCGCTCGACGATCTCGGTCATGAACAGATGCGCGAGCCGGGCGGCGAGCGAGCCGCCGGGAGAGCCGGGGAAGGAGCGGTTCAGATCGCGCCGGTCGGGCAGGTAACGCGACTGGTTGAGGAAGCCGAAGGTGTTGACGATCGGCACCACCAGGAGCGTGCCGGAGATCCGGTCGAGGGCCGGTGTGCGCAGGAGCCGGCGGACAATCTCGACGCCGATCACCTCGTCGCCGTGGACCGCGGCGGAGACGAACATGACCGGTCCGGGTTTGCGCCCGTGGATCACATGCATCGACATCGTCACCGGCGTGTGGTCGGAGAGCATGCTCACGGGCAGATCGACGGTCCCGCGGGCGCCCGCTAGGATGGTCGTCTTGCCGACCTCGAAGGGGGGAGACGGTTTGCGGCGCGCCATCAGCCCTTGCCCTTGGTCCTTGTCTTGCCGGTCTTGGCGTTTTTCTCGAGAAACTCGATGATGCTGCCGGCGATATCCTTGCCGGTCGCGTTCTCGACCCCTTCGAGGCCGGGCGAGGAATTGACCTCCATGATCACCGCGCCGTGGTTGGAGCGCAGCATGTCGACGCCGCAGACGTTGAGGCCCATGGACTTGGCGGCGCGCACGGCGGTGGAGCGCTCTTCGGGGGTCAGGCGCACCACCGAGGCCGAGCCGCCGCGGTGCAGGTTGGAGCGAAACTCGCCCTCGGCGCCGGAGCGTTTCATCGCCGCGACCACCTTGCCGCCGACCACGAGCGCGCGGATGTCGGTGCCGCCGGCCTCCTTGATGAATTCCTGGACCAGGATGTTGACGCCGGCGCCGCGAAACGCCTCGATCACCGATTTGGCCGAGCGGTCGGTGTCGGCGAGCACCACGCCGATGCCCTGGGTGCCTTCGAGGAGCTTGACGACCAGGGGTGCGCCGCCGGCGAGCTTGAGCACCTCTTCGGTCTGTTTCGGCGAATAGGCGAAGGTGGTCACCGGCAGGCCGATGCCGTCGCGGGCGAGCAGCTGCATCGAGCGCAGCTTGTCGCGCGAGCGGCCGATGGCGACGCTTTCGTTGAGCGGGTAGACCCCCTGCATCTCGAACTGCCTGAGCACGGCCATGCCGTAGAAGGTGACCGAGGCGCCGATCCGGGGGATCACCGCGTCGTATTTCGGCAGTTTCTCGCCGTCGTAATAGATCTCGGGCCGGCGCGAGGCGATGTTCATGTAGCAATGCAGCGTCTTGATCATGTCGAGCGTATGCCCGCGCGCCTCGGCCGCTTCCTTGAGCCGCTTGTGCGAATAGAGCGTGTGGTTCTGCGCCAGGAGGGCGATTTTCATTTCGGGTGTCCTTTCGCGCCGTTCAGGCGCCGGATCAGATGGGATTTGCCCGGGTCGACCAGCACCCGGTGGCGGCGCAGAGCGGTGCGCCCGAGAATCAGCGGCAGGGTCATGTTGGTGCGGTCGGCAAGCGTGACCTCGATCTTCCAGTGCCGCCGGTTGAGCACCAATTTGGTTTCGATCACCATCCGCTCGTCGGGCTCGCCGGAGGTGTTTTTCACGTGTCGGCGGTCGATGAGCCGCGCGGTGCAGTCGGAGACATGCAGCTTGCCGCCATGGGGCACGTGGAAGCGGACCCAATGCGCGCCGTCCTGCCAGTATTCCTCGATATCTTCCGCATGCAGCGCCGAGGTGCGCGCGCCGGTGTCGATCTTGGCCTCGACGGCGGGGATGCCCAGATCCGGCAGGCCGACGCATTCGCGCCAGCCGATGACGAGCGGCGCCTGGGGCGCGTGTTTGCGGGCGTTCTGTTGGGGTGCGATCCGTCCCATCCCGGTATCCGTTGGCGTTGCCCGAGGTTCCCGCGGAATGCGGCGTAAGTCCACCTATTTCGGCGATTTTCCGGGTTTCGGCACCTTCGGCGGCTTGACCCGTTCGCGGCCCCTGTCGGTGAGCTGCCAGACCTTGCGCCCCTCGATCACCACCGCGCTGATCGGCCGGCCGTAGCCTGCGCCGGTGTCGATGTTGAGCCGGTTGCCGTAATGGGTGACGGATTTGACCGGGGTGTGGCCATGGACCACCAGCTTGCCGTGATCGCGGGGGTCGTCGTGAAATTCGCGGCGGATCCACAACAGGTCGGTCTCGTCCTGGTCGGCGAGCGGCACGCCGGGGCGGATGCCGGCATGGACGAAGATCAGGCGTTCGGTCTCGTAGGACGTCGGCAGGCCGGCGAGGAAGGCGCGGTGCGCTTCGGGCACCGCCGCGCGGGCGCGCGCGTGGAGCTGGAAGATGCGTTCCCGCTTGCCGATCTCGACGCCGTAGGAAGCGAGCGCCTCGACCCCGCCGACGCCCTCGCTGAACCAGCTCCAGCCGACCAGCATGTAGGGATCGGTGTGCGGCTCGTCGTCGAGGAAATAGCGCATCAGCCGGTCGTGGTTGCCCTTGAGCGTAATCCACGGCTCGCCGCGTTCGGCACCATCGATGAGGAAGTCGATCACGCCGCGGGTGTCGGGGCCGCGGTCGCACAGATCGCCGAGATGGACGACCGCGGCCGTGTCGTCGCCGACCCGCTCACGGTCTTGCGCGATCAGCCGGTGCGCGCGGGCAAGCTCGGCGCTGTAGCCGTGAATATCGCCGATGGCGTAGATCCGCATAGCTGTACCGGGCCCCTTTCCTGGCCGTCCCAAACCTCAAACGATCCGGACAGAATCGGATCTCGCGGTATTTCCGTAAAGGAATCAGACGTTTGCGAGACTCCCGGCGACCTCCGGCCGCGGTCCGGTCCGTTTCGCTCTAACGCAAAAGCCCCGGCGTCTCCACCGGGGCTCAACCAAGTATTTGTGGATAATCACACTTCGAATTCGAGCGGCACCACGCTTTGGAACAGCTCGGTCTTGCGCAGCTCTTCGAGCACCGGCTCGGGCACCGGCGCGTCGACATAGAGCAGCGCGATGGCGTCGCCGCCCG
>JAGRMP010000043.1:5433-5842 GCA_020441225.1 Maritimibacter sp.
TTGTTGGTCGTGTAGACCATGTGCTGGCCGATCTCGGCGTCGATGGTGATGCCCTTGATCTGGATGAACCGCGGCTTGCCGTCCGAGAACACGGTGCCGGCAATCGCGCGCTGGCGTGTCGGCGTCTTCATCGTGAGCTTGATATAGCCGTGGAACACGCCGGATTTCGCCTGTGTCGTGGTCGAGGTCTTGATCCCGCGATCCGCGGCGAGCATCGGCGCCGACACCATGTTCACCTCGCTCACCACGGGTTTCATCATCCCTGCGAGCACGGCGCAATCGAGCGCATTGGTGTTCATCTCGCTGGCGACGCCGTCGAGCAGGATGTTGACCTCTTCGATCGGCTCGTTGGTCAACTGGCCGATGAAGGCGCCCAGATGGGTCGCGAGCTTGATCCAGGGGCCCATGA
>JAGRMP010000411.1:0-13652 GCA_020441225.1 Maritimibacter sp.
GCACCAGCCGGACGATCTCGGCTTCCCGCGGGCTGAGGATGTCTTGGGCGAAATCTTCGAGCCTGTCCTCCAGGATCGTCCCCTCGGCGGCATATTCTTCCTCGGTCGCCCCGCCCCAGTGTCTCAGAACCGCCACCGAGACGGTGCGGACCACGGTGTTGACCTGCGCCACCTCTTCGGCGCTGAACCGCGGCCGGCGAGCATTGCGGGCGAGCGAGACGACGATCCAGCTGTCGGCCCGTTGCCGGATCAGGATGCCGATCTCGTCGCTCAGCCGGATCTTGCGATAGAACGTCCGGAAGTATTCGGATCGGTCGAACCTGGGCGCGGCAAGGTCGAGCAGCCGGTAGGCCCCGGGCGCCACCGGCTTGCGGCAGGCCTGGTAGAGCGGGTCCAGCAGGTAGGGGCCGGAGGCGTAGAACTGCACCGAAATCGCCGCCTGCACCTCGTCGAGATCGTGAAACAGCGACACCGGTGGCGCGCCGAAAGGGTAGCGGGAGACCACCATCGAATCGAAACTGCAACTCAGCTCGAGCACGCCCCGCAGCGCCGCCACGAAGCCTTCGGTGCCGATCTGGTCGAGCATCAGCGCCAGCGCACCGTCCCAGCCGGGTGGCAGCGCGCAGGGGGCGGGTTTGTGGGCGGTCACGGCGGGTTTCATCGCCATAACCTATATCCAAGGATATATATCTGTCACTGAATTTACGCCCCGCCCCGGTCGCTCCAAACTCTGCGCGTCAAATCAATGCGGAGGACCGAAATGGCCGACACGTCGAGCGTAAACCCCGAGGCGGGCGACCTCGCCTTTACCCGGGCCGAGGACCGGGGCACCGTGACCGAGGCCACCTATGCGGGGGCGCTCAGCTTCATGCGCCGGCGCTATACCCGCGATCTGTCCGGCGCCGACGTGGCGGTGATGGGCGTGCCCTTCGACCTGGCCGTCTCCAGCCGGTCGGGCGCCCGGCTCGGCCCCCGCGCAGTACGCTCTGGGTCGAGCCACATCGCCTGGTCGGCGCCCTGGCCCTGGATGGAAGACCCCTTCGAACGCCTCGCCGTGGTCGATTACGGCGATTGCCAGCTCGATACCGGCTATCCGGCCACGATCCCCGACCAGATCGCCGACGCCGCGCGTGCCGTGCTCGCCACCGACACCGCGCTGTTGTCGCTCGGCGGCGACCATTTCATCACCTACCCGCTGCTCAAGGCCCATGCCGAGAAACATGGGCCCCTGAGCCTGATCCAGTTCGACGCCCATACCGACACCTGGGCCGACGAGCCGGGGCGGATCGACCACGGCACCATGCTGTGGCACGCCGCGCGCGAGGGGCTGGTGGTGCCGGAACGCTCGGTGCAGATCGGTATCCGCACCCACAACCCCGAGCCGCTCGGCTTCAACATCATCGACGCGATCGAGGTCCATCGCTCCGGTCCCGAGGCGGTGGCCGCCCGGGTTCGCGAGATCGTCGGCAACAACAAGGTTTACGTGACCTTCGACATCGACGCGCTCGAACCGGCCTCGGCGCCGGGCACCGGCACGCCGGTGATCGGCGGGCTCACGCCCTTCCAGGCGCAGGAGATGCTGCGCAACCTCGCGGGTCTTGCCGTCGTCGGCATGGACGTGGTCGAGGTCGCCCCCGCCTACGACATCTCGGAGATCACCGCGATAGCCGCGGCGACCATCGCCAACGACCTGCTCTGCCTCTACGCGGCCGCGCAAAAAGGAACACCGAAATGACCCCGACCTCCAAGATCCCCGCCCTCGCCCTGACTGCCGGGCTGCTCCTCGCCGCGCCCGCCGCGGCGACGGATCTCGCGCTCTACAACTGGGCCGATTATTTCGGCGAGACCACCATCGCCGATTACCAGTCCGAGACCGGCACGTCGGTGTCGCTGGACTATTTCGACGCGAACGAGGTGCTCGAAACCAAGCTCCTGACCGGCGGTTCCGGCTACGACGTGGTCTTCCCCGCCGCCTCCAACGCCGAGCGCGTGTTCACCGCCGGTGCGCTGGTGCCGATCGACCCGGCGCGGCTCGACAATTACGCCAATCTCGACCCCGAGATCCTGGCCGCACTCGACCGGCTTGCGGGCGGGCGCGCGCTTGGCGTGCCCTATACCTGGGGCACCATCGGCATCGCCTACAACGCCGCCAAGATCACCGAACGCCTCGGCGACATGCCGGTCGACAGCTGGGACATGCTGTTCGACCCGGAGATTGCCGGCAAACTCGCCGACTGCGGCATCGCGGTGCTGGATTCGCCGGTCGAGATGGTGTCGGTCACCCTCAACTACCTCGGTCTCGACCCCTATTCGACCGATCCGGAAGCACTCGACCGGGCCCGCGACACGCTCGCCACCGCCGCGCGTTCGGTGCGCTATTTCCACAACCAGAGAGCCGCGGCCGATTTACCGTCCGGCGATGTCTGCATGGCGGTGATGTACAGCGGCGACGCGGGCATCGCGCAGGCCGCGGCCTGGGAGGCCGACAACGGCGTCGATATCCTCTACGCGATCCCGAAAGAGGGCACGCTGATGTGGATCGATCTGATGTCGATCCCGGTCGATTCCGACAATATCGACGAGGCGTACCGCTTCATCGACTACATGCTGCGCCCGGAGGTCATGGCAGGGGTGTCCAACACCGTGTTCTTCGCCAATGCCAACGCTGCGGCCGACGCCTTCGTCGATCCCGAGATCCTGTCCGATCCCGGCATCTATCCCGATGCCGACACCCGGGCGCGGCTGTTCCCCGACCTCAGCATGGACCTCAAGGCCCTGCGCGCCCGCACCCGGCTGTGGACCAACGTGAAGTCCGGCCAGTAACGGCGGGCGCCACACGGCGCGCGCGGCCGGCGGCCGGAGCCCTCTCCGCGGTTCCGGCGGCCTTCCGCGTGCCGCTTTCCGCCAAAGTGATTGGATCTGTACAAGAATCGGCCTGTCCCTTAGGAGAACCTGGGGAAAACAGCAAAGTAAGTTGGGTCCATGTGCGGAATTGTCGGCGTTTTGGGGGAGCACCAGGCGGCTCCCGTTCTGGTCGAGGCGCTGAAGCGTCTTGAGTATCGCGGTTATGACAGCGCCGGTGTCGCCACCATCGACAACGGCAAGCTCGAACGGCGGCGCGCGGTCGGCAAGCTCGTCAACCTGTCGGACGAGCTGGTACAGAACCCTCTCAAGGGCCGCAGCGGCATCGGCCACACGCGCTGGGCCACGCACGGCGCGCCGGTCGCGGAAAACGCCCACCCGCACCGCTCCGGCCCGGTCAGCGTGGTCCATAACGGGATCATCGAAAACTTCCGTGAGCTGCGCGCCGAACTCGAAGGCGCGGGCTACCCGCATGTCACCGAGACCGATACCGAGATCGTCGCCGTCCTGACCCATCGGTACATGGACGATGGCATGGGGCCGGTCGCGGCCGCCATGGCCGCCATCGACCGGCTGGAAGGCACGTTTGCGCTCGCTTTCCTGTTCGAGGGCGAGGAAGACCTGATCGTCGCCGCGCGTCTCGGCTCGCCGCTCGCCATCGGCCACGGCGACGGCGAGATGTTCGTGGGGTCCGACGCGCTGGCGCTCGCGCCGATGACCAACCGGATCACCTATCTCGAAGAGGGCGACCGCGCAGTGGTGACCCGGACCTCGGTCGAGATCTTCGATCGGAAAGGCCAGCCCGCAACCCGTGCGCTCGAAGAGGTCCAGGCCTCGGCCGCGCAAATCGACAAGGGCGGCTACCGGCATTTCATGGCCAAGGAGATCAACGAGCAGCCGATTGTGCTCGCCGATGCGCTTGGCGCCTATCTCGGGACCGGCGACGGCATCGTCCTGCCCGAACCCGGGCTCGACTTCACCCGGTTCGACCGGGTGGTGATGGTGGCCTGCGGCACGGCCTATTTCGCCTGTTTCGTCGCCAAGTACTGGTTCGAACAGATCGCCCGACTGCCGGTCGAGGTGGATGTCGCCTCGGAGTTTCGCTACCGCGAGCCGCCGATTGCGCCGCGCACGCTGGCCATCGTCGTTTCGCAATCGGGCGAGACGGCCGACACGCTGGCCGCGCAGCGCTACCTCAAGGGCAAGGCCGCAGCCGTGGTCGCGGCGGTCAACGTCTCCCACAGCTCGATTGCCCGCGAAAGCGACCTCGTCCTGCCGCTGATGGCGGGTGTCGAGATCGGCGTCGCCTCGACCAAGGCGTTTACCTGCATGCTCACGGTGCTGGCGGCGCTGGCGCTGAAGGCCGGGCGCGACCGGGGCGAGCTCGACGATGAGGCGCTGAGTGCGGCCCTCACGGCGCTGCGCGCGGTGCCGGGCGCGATCTCGCAGGCGCTCACGCTCACCGAGGCGGTGGGCGGCGACATTTCCGCCGAGCTCTCCGAGGCGAGCGACGTGCTCTACCTCGGCCGCGGCGCGATGTATCCGCTGGCGCTGGAGGGGGCGCTGAAGCTCAAGGAGATCAGCTATATCCATGCCGAGGGCTATGCCTCGGGCGAGCTCAAACACGGGCCCATCGCGCTGGTCGATCCGCACACGCCAGTGATCGTCTTTGCCCCGCATGACAAGCTGTTCGAGAAAACAGTCTCTAACATGCAGGAAGTTCTGGCGCGTGGCGGCAAGGTGCTGTTGGTCACCGACCGGTACGGGATCGAGAAGGCCGGCGACGCGGTGTGGAAAACCATCCGCATGCCCGAGGTCGATCCGCTGGTCGCGCCGATCATCTACTCGATCCCGGCGCAGCTGATCGCCTATGGCATCGCCGTTGCCCGGGGCACCGACGTCGATCAGCCGCGCAACCTCGCGAAGTCGGTGACGGTGGAATGAAGGCCGGGACGCGGCGGCGCTGAGCGCTCACGGCGGCACCCGCCGGACGGTGCGAAGGTGACTTCGGGGTCCAGGCGCAAGCCATCTCCCGCCCGATTGCACCCCGGCGCGCCCGCGCCCTGGGCCGGCCGCGCTCCCGGTACAAGGGTCGGACCTTCATCGCCGACCCCCCCCCGCCGAGTGTGTGAACATTGACCAGCCAGAAGGGATGCACTAAGGCGAATGCAACTTTCGAGGGATCGAAAAAACAGAAAAGAAGAGCATGAATCTCTTTTCAAAATTCTTGAACGGCATTCAAAAACAACACCCGGAAAATCGGTCGCCGACACGTCGTGGCAAGGCAAAACCGGGTGCGAAACCCCATCCCGACCCTGAAAAGGCGGGCGCACGGCGCGCGGATCGCAAGCGGGAGCGGACCAAACCGGGCAAAGCGATCCAAGGCCCCAAAGCCCGCCTGAAAGAGGCCAGGAAAGTCCTCCGCAAGGTCAAAAAGCACGAAGCAGCGGGAGAGCGCGGCAAGGCACGGCACTGCGTTTCCCGGTACGAGAAGACCTGTGCCGAGGCGCAATACGCGCCGGACTGGGTTACGCTTGCCAGGATCAAACAGATCACGCACCGGTTCACCCAGGTGCTCGACATCGAAAGCGATGCGCTTGCGGGGAAGATCGAGGTTTCCGACGCCGACCGTTCGGAGATATCGCTCCTTGCTGCGGATGCCTGCGTAAGCCTGAACCTCTATGGCGACGCACTCGAAAAGCTGGACGCCCTGGATGCCGAAGGCGATACGGCCGCAAAGCGCGATGCGCGCAGAATGCGCGTTCTGGTGCAACTCGGTGAGTTTGAGCCTGCGGCCGCGCTGGCCTCCGACAGGTACTTTGCCGGTGACCGGAATGCGTTGGGGGTGTTGACCAAGATCGTCAAGACCACCAAGGACATCGCGCTACTCGATGAGGTGCTGAACACGGCGAAGACGCGGCACCACGGGTTCGACCGGAAAGAAGAGGTGGCGCTTCAGGCAACGCGGCTGCTGATCGAAAACCGGGACTTCGACGAGGTGAGCGGGTTTCTCTGGGCGAACGAAGCCGATTTCGACCTCGAAACCTTCGTCAAACTGACCGGCCAGGTGGCGTTTCGGTCCGGGGATACGAACGCGATCCAAAGACTGGCCGACAAGGTGTGCGCCGCGATGGACGCGCCCGGTTTCGACCAGTTCGAAGTGCCGATCCGTTTCACCGCCCAATGCGTGCAGACCTTGCACAATGCGACGGTGGTGCGCCCGATTCTGAACCGCCTGGAAGAGCTGGACGTTTTCCCGCGGCCGCATCTGGAGCTGCAATGGCTTCGCACCAAGGGCATCATCCATGGGCAGGACAAGATCATCGCGGATATCGAGCGGTTTGTCGCGGACAACCCGGAGAATCCCAGTGCCAGAGTGCTCTACTGGTCCGCGCTCTACGACCTCGACAGGACGGAAGCGCTCGAAACCTCCAAGCGGGACTTTCGCGAGACCGTGCCGCAGGGCTCGGCCTGCGAGGCCCTGATCGAAGCAGGATGGAAGACCTGGTCGGCAGACGATCTCCGGTTCCTGCTGCAATACGCGGTCGATCACCCGGACGGAAAACTTCAGGTGCGGGTGCTCAACTCGGTGTACCGTGTTCCGATCAGCCACGATGAGCTGGCCGCAATCATCGAGGATCTTCATGTCCCGGCCTCCAGGATCCAGCGTGCCTGGATGGTTCATCTGCGGTTGAAGGCAGAGAACGTGGATCTGCTGAAGAGAAGCACGCTTGAAACGACGCGGTTCGAAGAGTTTGCCAATGCACGTGCGGGCGGCGCTGCACTGCTGAAGCAGACTTTGGCGGACTATATCAGCACCAACGCTGCAGAGCGGCCGCAGGATCCGGTCTCTGCCTGGGGATCCGAACAGCTCGAAAGCCTGCTTCGGATCGAGGACCGATTTGACGCGCCCCTTCTGAGCACCAGCGAGTCGTTTTCCGAAGCCACGGCGCTTGCGAATTACATCGTCGACAGGATCGAAAGAAAAATCCCCACGTCGCTGCTCCGGATCGGCGACGGGGAAGGGCATTTCATGCGCGAGGAAGACGCGCGCGCGGCGATGGAAGCCGGCGACGCGTTGTCCATCCAGAGGACCTGGTGGGGCAAGGTGGGGCTCGAGGGAGAGCGTGGCGCGCGGATCGTCTCCGAGTTCCGCAGCTCGGTTGCCTCCGCGGATGTGCTCGGAACCCTCCCGTATTGGCGCCTGATGGCCCAGATCATGAAGACCCATCAAGGTGCGACGACCCGCAACGGAATTTCACGCGCGCTGCGCGCGTTCGAACATCTCGACCCGACAGACCGGCTGGTGACCTCGGCGCATTTTCATCAGGACCTCGATGCCTGGCACCTCTGGCCCGAAGTGTTTTCCTGGGCCAGAGAGATCTCCTGGATATCCTGCCACGATCTGGGTGAGGCCCTGAATGCCGAACACGCGGTGAAAACGCGAAACGGGATCCGGATTCCCGCTGAGAGCGCGCATTCGTCGAAATTCAGTTCCGACGCCGGGGACGCGTTGGCGCAGGGCGACGAAGAGCTGACCTTGCTGGACATGCACGAAGATATCTGTGCCCGGATCGACCCGCGGCCCGGCGAGGTCTGGCTGATCGCCGCCGGATTCCTCGGCAAGATCTACTGCGACCTGGTGAAAAGCCGTGGCGGCATCGGCATCGATATCGGAAGTCTGGCCGACTACTGGATGGGCCACAAGACGCGTATATATATCTCCGACCCCGCCGATGACATGGTTCTGAAGTCCTGCTTTTTCGATCGGGACCCGTATATCCTGACAAAGGACCAGCGCCAGGACATTCTCGGCCCGCCCGGCCTGGTCAATTCGACCGCCACCGGGCGTTACAACATCGGCAACATTTCGTCTGCCGCCGACATGCCGCAGCCCAGCCGGAAAAAACTTGCAGTAATCGGGCATCCGCGCTGTGCATCCGGCTATATGTCGCGTCTGGCAATGCGATACGGCCTTGAAGTCGGTCACGAGCATTACGGGCGCGATGGTATTTCGAGTTGGATGTTCACGGTCGAAGACCTGAACCCGCCCTATCCGCTCCGGGATCGGGTCACTCCGGTAAATACCACATTTGAATATACCCTGCTGCATGTAAGAAACCCGGCCGAGGCCGTGCCCTCGGTAATGCTTGAGAATGCAATCGGGCGAAGTTTCTCGTTCCGCCGGCAGCATATTCTGCGCGAGTGCGGGGTCGACATCGCCACCTACCGCACGGCGATCGATCGGGCGGTCGCGTCGATCGTCTATTGGACCGAGATCGGGTTGCGCCGGACGCCGGACTGGATCATCCCGGTGGAACGGGCCGAAGAGCTGTTCCCCGATGTCGCCAGGGCAATCGGCGCACAGGCCGAAGACACCGACCGTGCCGGGGATGTCCTCGGAACCAATTTCAATTCGAGCGAGAAAAAACACAAGCACGGGGCAAAAAAGCCGGTGCTGTCCGTTTCGGACTGGCTGGGGATCGACGCCGGTTTGCGCGAGATTCTGGAAGCGCAATGCGGTCGGTTCGGATACGATCTGCCGTGGATGCCGGCCGCGCCCGCGGATCCGAAACGCTGAAGAGACGTGGCCGCGAAATGACTTCCAGCATATGCGGGCAGCGCGGCGCATGACGGGCCCGCGCCACAAGGTTCTATCGACGAATGTCGGCCAAAGTGATCCCGTCGTAGCCGAACGTGCGAATGTCCTCCGCGTAGAGCTCCCGAACCAGATCGAAAGACCGGCTCGAGAAAACCGATCCCTTTGTCGGATTGGCCGGCCCTTTTCGATCATGAGGAAGTTTGAAATCCGGCAGTCGCAGAAACCGGCGGAGCGGCGCGAGATCGCCGACATCTTCGAGTTTCTGGGTATGGTAGGGAACCGGGCAGGCGCTCGGGTTGAAAAACTCGACCGCAGGCCGGAAATGACTGATCACTTTGAAAAACCGTCTCGGCCGGCTTGCGAGATCTTCTAAAAAGAGATCGAAGCTGCCGTTGTATTTCTTGAGATACCTCTGTTTGACGAAGGCGTCCTTCTCACTGCTTCCGCCCGCGTCCAGGTAATAGAACGCCGAAGCGAGCCGATCCCAGGGATTGCGAACGAAAACCAGGCATCGAAAATCGCCAATTCGCGGTCCCAGCGCGGTCTTGAAGACATCCAGCGGGGCATGGCCTTTCCGTTTGGGCGGTCCGAAGATCTCGGAATTGTCGATTGACGTGCCGCCGCATTTGGGAATGTGAACGAAAAAGACCTTGTGCTTTTCGCTGATCTGCAGGCTGTCCCGCACAGCCTGCCACCCGTTTGGTCGTAGAAACGCTTCGCGCTGTTCCTCGCGACCCGGCCGCAACTCGTCCCCATCGAAGACCCAGGCGCATCTTTCCCGGTAGTTCTTCGTTTCTTCGTACTTTCCGTTTTCCCGGTATTGCTGCTTGGAAACGTTCACCCAGCGGACCCCGTGATAGGGGTCGTTCTTGCGAATATAGTCGTTGTTGAGCTGTTGGACCTGGGTCCAGATCGCCGAATGGGATCGGGCGACATCGTTGAAGGCATATTGCGCCCAGAGGTAGGGCACCAGACCGCGTCTTTCGGCACCGGCGAGCGCATCGAGTCCTGGCTTGGCGATCTGGTCTCGACCCTTTGCGGGCCCCACGGGTTTCAGTTTCTTTCCGATCCGGAGCGGCGTGTCCCGGTCCTTGAACAGATATCCGATCGAGAGCGCGAGCCATTCTGCAACGATCCGGGACTCTGGCGCCGCCGCCAGAAACCAGGCCACGAGCGGGAGGGGCGCGGCACGGTCCTTCTGGCGAAAGCAGAAAAAGCCGGTCCCCGCGCGGTCGATGTCGAGCCATTGATCGATGGGGCGCAGGCAGAACGTGGTCGCGTCGGCCCAATACCCGCCGTACCGGTGCAGGAGCGCCATTCGGATCAGGTCGGATTTCCCGGCCCACCCGAGTTCGACCGTCGCCGAGCGGAAGTGGGCCTCGATGTCCGTGCCCAACAGATCGTTGACCGCCGCGAGATCCAGGAAGCGCACCGCGTAGTCCGGGTTGGAAAGCCGCCAGGTGTCGTAGCTCTTCCTTGCGAGATCCGGCGCATGGTCCAGACCGGCGTGCCAGAACATCCAGATCGTCTTCGGGACCGGTTTCTGCGCGGTCTCGGGCGCTGCGTCGCGCGCGCCCCGGTCCCGGTCTGCGGGCGCGGCTTCGGCTGTTGCCATACCGGATGCCGACCGGAACCCCGGCGTCAGCAAGTCCGCGATTTCGCCTGTCTGGAATGCGGGCCGCATCAGGGATCTGAACGCCTTTTCGGCGTTCTCGGATATCGATCTCTCCAAATGTCCGGCCTTCACGTTGTCTTACTCATCCGAGGGAAATCCGCAGCAATGGTTCGGACCTGGCCCATTTCACGGCCTGCAACATGTTGCGTCGAACCGCGCGCGAGGGTCAATCCCGCGCCGGTGGATGCGGGAGCAGACCTGTGGCGCCCAAGACGTCCCCTGTCATGCGCCTGGCGGAGACTGAGGTGAGGTCCCTTCGGATGTTCAGGACCCTCGCCCAACGGACACGCCACACAAGATGCCGCACAAACCACATGCGATGCGGAAATTGCCCAAGCCTGACACCCTGATTTCAAATGGAAGGCGTGAGTTGGCGACCCCGGCAGTCGCCATTGTGACTTCCGGGACGCTCTGAGGACATCTAAAATAGACGGAAATACAAGCATCTTTCATCCGGATATGTTCCCAACCGGTCTTGTAGGTTCCGGCTTGTTCCCCCATTTTTAGGGGGAACAGATGGGGGAACGCAAATGCCCACAACCAACGTCGAAAGGCGCAAAAACCTGACCGCCGCATTCGTGGCTTCGGTCTCGGAACCCGGAAAGTACCACGACGGCAAGGGCACCGGCCTGTTTCTACTGGTGAAGAACACGGGCGCGAAATCCTGGGTGCAGCGCATCGTCATACGGGGGAAGCGTCGCGAGATCGGATTGGGCGCACCGCCAGTGGTGACGCTGGCACAAGCGCGGGAACAGGCTCTTGAGAACAAGCGGCTTGCCCACGCGGGCGGCGACCCCCTTGCCGAGAAGCGAAAGGCCCGGCGTGTCCTGAGCTTCGAGGAAGCCGCGCGGAAGGCGCACGCGGAGAATGCACCGTCTTTGAAGAACCCGAAAGACCGCGCCGCCTACCTCAAATCCATGGAAACCTACATCTTTCCGCAGTTCGGGTCGGTGGCGCTCCCGGAGGTGACCAGTGCCGATGTGCGCCGCGCGATCCTGCTGGCGCGTGAGAAAGCGCCGGGCGTCGCGCGCAAGCTGATCTATCGGGTGTCTTCGGTCTTCAAGTGGGGCATTGCCGAAGGCATGTGCACCGGCAACCCGGCGACCGGCGAAGCGCTGGCGCTGCCAAAACTTGATCGCACAGTGGCGCATCGCAAGGCCCTGCCCTACGCGGAGGTTGCGGGCTGCATTGAGGCCGTGAATGCGTCGGGTGCGGGCGCGGCAACAAAGCTCGCATTGGAATTCCTGATCCTGACCGCTACGCGATCCGGCGAGACGCGCGAAGCCCGGTGGGACGAAATGGATTTCGAGGGGGCCGACCGTGCGACACGTGCGACGTGTGCGACATGGGTCATTCCGAAAGAGCGGATCAAGATGAAGCGCGATCACCGCGTGCCATTGTCGGGCCGCGCGCTCGAAGTCCTACGTGAAGCCGAGGCGCTTTCGGATGGCACGGGACTTGTGTTTCCCGGCACGAAGCCGGGCCGACCCCTCTCGGACATGACGCTATCCAAACTAATCAAGGAATTGGGATTCGAAGCGGACATACATGGCTTCCGAACATCCTTCCGCACCTGGGTTCAGGAGCAAACGAACTTTCCGCGCGAAGTTGGTGAAGCGGCGTTGGCACACAAAGTTGGCGACGCTGCGGAACAAGCCTACGCAAGATCTGATCTTTTCGCGAAGCGAGGCAAACTGATGGAAAGCTGGGCTCAGTATCTTTCGTCCGAGTTTGGGAAGGTCGCGGTCCTCCGGGCTTGACCGCATCGGTAGGCTGTGGAAGAAATGAGATGTTGATCAGGCTCCCCGCTCAGGTGGGGGTATCTAGGGCACACTGGGCAAAGTTACCTTACTCGTCGTGACGGGCTCAGGGACCCATCTATCAACATGAACAGCAGAAATCGTCTGGACGGCAACCCGCCTCAGCGCGCACGTATCTTGCGCCGCCCCGAGATCGAAACCCTCACTGGGCTTTCGCGCTCGACCATTTACGCCATGATGTCGGAAGGCACTTTCCCCAAACCGATCAGGTTGGGTAGGCGAGCCGTCGGCTGGACTGAATCCTGCATCCAGGAATGGATCGAAAGCCGTCCGAGCGGGATGGAATAGACCCATGACCGGGCAGAAACTGGACCGGCACCTGAGGCAACAGGCACCGGACCGGGACAACCGCTATGCGATAGATGCGGCGGTTGAACCCGAACAATTGAGCGCGAGTGACCGCTTTTCCGACACTGTAAAAAGCGCGCGCGCAGCCCATGAAACCGCAGACGGCTATGCGCGGGTTGTTGCCCGGCTTTGCGACGGCTGGCGGGTGATCGCCTGCAAGGACGATCTTCAATGGATCTTGCAGCGCCGCAAGAATGGTGGCGCAGAACGCCCCTGGCGGGCCGTCGGCTACTTCCGGACCCGCGATGCGCTCATGCGACTCTGCGCCGCCTCCTGTTGGCGGATTGACCCCGCCGCCCTGGCTGCCCTGGGCGCACTCCCCGAGACTTTCGGAGGTGTAGCATGATCGACGCTCGCACCCTCACACTCGACCTGGGCGGCAAATGGTATCGGACCTATGGGGCCGCGCCCTGTCCTGTCTGCCAGCCGGAACGCAGGAAAGGACAGAATGCCCTGACCGTGAACGACGGGCGGGACGGGCGGCTCTTGGTTCACTGCAAAAAATCCGGATGCGTGTTTCGGGACGTAATGGCGGCCGCGGATGTCTCTGGCGCGGGCTACGCACCTCCCGATCCGGAAACACTTGCACAACGGGAAGCCGAACATAGGGCCGAAGTCGAGAAACGGTCGCGGCAGGCGCGGGCGCTCTGGAAAGAGTCCCAACCCATCGCTGGCACCCTGGCGGAAACCTACCTGCGGGGCCGGGGCATCACCTGCGGTTTGCCCGGTAGACTCCGTTATCAACCGGCGTGCTGGCACCCTTCAGCCAAACGCCTGCCCGCGCTGGTGGCGCTGGTGGAAGGTGGCGAGGGCTTCGCCGTGCACCGCACCTACCTCGCAACGGACGGCAAAGGGAAAGCCGATGTTGACCCGGACAAGGCCATGCTCGGCGCGGTCGCAGGCGGGGCCGTGCGCCTCACCAACGGGCAAGGGCCGCTTGTGGTGGCAGAGGGCATCGAAACGGCCCTGAGCCTTGCGAGCGGCCTTCTGAGCGGTCCCGCAACGGTTTGGGCTGCGCTGTCCACGTCGGGAATGTCAGCACTCGCGCTGCCACCAGACCCTGGGCGCTTGACCGTCGCGTCCGACGGCGACGCGCCGGGACGCGAGGCCGCGCACAAGTT
The DNA here is from genome assembly GCA_020441225.1 of Maritimibacter sp. Next base: position 13,429 of record JAGRMP010000411.1, read on the forward strand.
GGCCGACCGCGCTCACGCGCTGGGCTGGCAGGTTTCCCTTTTGCCCGCGCCCGATGGGTGCGACTGGAACGACATTCTCAGAATGAAAGGGGAAGCCGCATGAACGCCCCCGACCCCATCCCCTTCAAACCCGAAAGTCCGCAACCCCTTGTGGCAGAGATCCTCCCGGGTGACCCCTATCCCGTTGCCGCCCTGGGGCCGCTCCGCGAGGCCGTGGAGGCCGT
>JAGRMP010000411.1:13758-24875 GCA_020441225.1 Maritimibacter sp.
CGCGCCCGGTTTCGCTCTACGCCCTGACCATCGCGCAATCGGGTGAACGGAAGTCGAGTTGCGATGCGCCGTTAATGGCCGCGCTTCGAGATCATGAGCGCGAGCAAGCGGACGCCCAGCGCGTCGAAATGGAGAGTTGGCGCAACCGACACGCGCTTTGGAAAGGCGACCGGGACAAGATCCTTGGCGAGGCGAAAAAGGGGAAGGGCGAAAAGCGTACTGCCGCTGAAGCCGATCTGAACGCCTTGGGGCCGGAACCCATCGCGCCCGTATCTCCTGACCGCACAGTGACGGAACCGACCTTCGAGGGGCTGACTCGCAAATTCTTCGAAGGGCACCCCAGCCTCGGCATATTCTCCGATGAAGGCGGGCAATTCCTGGGCGGGCACGCCATGAACAGCGACAATCGGCAAAAGACGCTCGCCGCGTTGAACGACCTTTGGCAGGGCAATCCGATCCGGCGCACCCGGCAAGGCGAAGTATCGTTTACGCTCTTCCAGCGACGACTGGCGGTGCATCTCATGGCGCAACCCGGCGTTGCGCGTGATTTCATGGCCGACCCCAAGGCACACGACACGGGTTTCCTGGCCCGGTTCCTGATCTGCGAACCGCCCAGCGCCATCGGCACACGGTTCTTCAACGAGTCCCGGCAGAACCCGGAGGCCCTTGGCCGATTCGGCGCGCGGTTGCGCACAATCCTGGAAACCGCCCTGCCAATGGACCCGGAAACCCGCGCGCTGTCGCCCCGTACCCTGCCACTCGCCCCCGAGGCGCGAAGTCTGTTGGTGCAATTCCATGACGTGATCGAAGCCCAGATGCCCCCCGGCGGCGACCTCGACCATGTGACCGGCACCGCCTCGAAGGCAGCGGAACAGGCCGCGCGGATCGCGGGCGTGCTGACACTCTGGCGCGATTTGGACGCACCGCACGTGTCGGCGCGGGATATGGCGGACGGTATCACGCTGGCGCAATTCTACCTAGGCGAGGCCGCGCGGCTGGCCGATGCGGCAACGATTTCAGCAGAAACCGAGCGAGCTGAACGGTTGCGGAAATGGTTGGTCGAAAGATGGGAACACCCTGAGATCACCCTAAGGGAGGCGCAACGCCTCGTCCCGGTCCGCGCTCTTCGCGAAAACGCGAAGCTGCGAGCTGCAATCGTGCTACTCGAAAGAACCGGCTGGTTGGTGAAACTGGACCCGGGCACCATCATTCGAGGCGCGGCCTGCGCTGATGCCTGGCGCATTGTCCTGGGGTAGCGACGATGTGGTTTGACGCGAATGCTGCGCTGTCCAAACTGGTCGGGCACCGGGCGGAGGCCCCCAATCCGTCCGGCACGACGGGCAAACAAGATCGCGCGACGGCACCGTGTGCCGGTGTCGCACATGTCGCACGTGTCGCACGCGGCCCAACCCCGAACTCCGAAGCTGATGTAAAGTCACGCGCGGGATGTGTTGTGTTCCTCGAAGACTGGCGCACGCCGTCCCGGCGGGGTTTTTCTGGGCGTTCAAGGGAAGCCACAACGCAGGGGTTAAATCATGAAGATGCCTGAACGCCAATCACTTGACCCGTCTTTGGGTGGCCGGAACCGGAGTGAGAGACGTGCCCGGACCTGACCCCGACGCACTTTGGATCGAAGGAGACGCAGATCGCCCGACCGTCTCCTTCCAAGCCTACTTCTGGACCGGCAACCACGGAAACCGGCGCACCCGCGCGATTGCGATTCTGCGCCGCCTCAGGCGGGGCGATTGGTCCTGCCGATGGTGCGGTGATCCTTTGCCCGACTGGCGACGGGCCGACGCACGCTATTGCTGCGAAGGGTGCAGGAAACGCGCGGCCCGACGGCGGCGACGCATGGCGATCAAGCCATGACCGGCGCGGAACTCAGGGCCTTGCGCAAGCAACGCGGCCTGTCGCGTCGCAGCCTCGCACGTCTGGCCGGGGTACACCCGGACACGGTGCGCTATTGGGAACGCAAGGCATTCGTGGACCTTCGCGGTTGGGCACCTGACAAGCTCCTGAAGGCAATGGATCTGAGTGAACTCTCGTTCCGCAACGTGTATCCGGGGCCACGTTTTGAGGGGGGTATTTTCCGGACTAGTACGCGCGCGTGGGATGGGGTGTTAGGCCTTACGGAAAAATACTCGGTCACCATGCGAGGCGCGAAGACCTGCGGCGCATTGACCCGCAAGGGCACCCCCTGCCGGGCGAAGCCATTGCCGGGGAAGGCCCGGTGCAAGTTTCACGGTGGACTATCGACCGGGGCCAGAACACCCGAGGGGATCGAACGCATCCGCGAAGCGCAACGGCGGCGCTGGGCGAAGTGGCGGGCCGACAATCCCTAGACACGGCAGGGTTGTTCCTGTCCTATGTCTTCGAAAAAGTCGGACCGTGCGCCAACCCCAACCGCAAGGGCGGGCTAATTACGAAGTGGCAAGCTCCGATGAAAAGCACTTGTTAGAGGCATTGGCCCGAGTTTGACACCGCAGGAATTCATCGAGAAATGGAAGTCGTCCAAGCTGAAGGAAAGCGCGGGCGCACAATCGCATTTCAACGACCTTTGCCGCCTTCTCGGAATCAAAGACCCGTCCACAGCGGACCCGAAAGGCGAGTGGTTCACTTTCGAAAAAGGCGCATCGAAGACTTCGGGTGGCAATGGCTGGGCTGACGTCTGGCGCAAGGATTGCTTTGCCTGGGAGTACAAGGGCAAGCGCAAGAACCTGGACGCCGCCTTTGACCAGCTCCTGCGCTACTCAATCGCGCTCGACCACCCGCCGCTCCTGATCGTGTCGGACATGGACCAGATCCGCATCCACACGAACTGGACCAACACGGTTCAACAAGTTCACACGATCACGCTGGATGATCTGATGGACGGCGCGAAGCGCGAAATCCTACACAACGCCTTCCTGCACCCCGAGCGTCTGAAGCCCACGAAGACCCGGCAGGTTCTGACCGAAGACGCCGCGAAACGGTTCTCGACCATCGCCCAGCGCCTGCGCGACCGGGGGCACGACGGGCACACGGTGGCGCATTTCGTCAACCGGCTGGTGTTCTGCATGTTCGCGGAAGACGTAGGGCTTCTGCCCGACAAGATGTTCGAGAAGATGCTTGGGCATTCGCTCGCGCACCCCGAGGAATTCAAGGAGAACGCACAGACCCTGTTCGCCGCAATGAAATCCGGCGGCAAGGTCGATTTCCAACGCATCGAATGGTTCAACGGCGGGCTGTTTGACGACGACACATCCCTTCCCCTGGAACGCGGCGATGTGGCCGAGCTTCAGGCCGCCGCCGCTCTCGACTGGTCCGACATCGACCCGTCCATTCTCGGCACCCTGTTCGAACGCGGGCTGGACCCGGAGAAACGGAGTCAGCTCGGCGCGCACTACACCGACCGCGACAAAATCATGCAGATTGTCGAACCGGTCATCGTGCGGCCCCTGCTGGCGGAATGGGATGGCGTGAAAGCCGAGATAGAAATCGCGCTCGGCAAGGCGGAAGACGCCAAATCGAAATCGGCCCGGACCAAGGCCGCGAAAGAGGCCGAACGCCTTCACACCACGTTCCTGGAGCGCCTGAAAACCTTCCGGGTGCTCGACCCGGCCTGCGGCTCGGGCAACTTCCTCTATCTGGCACTCCTGTCGTTGAAGGACATCGAACACCGGGTGAACCTCGAAGCCGAGGCGCTGGGCCTGCCGCGCGGCTTCCCCACGGTCGGGCCGGAATGCGTCAAGGGGATCGAGCTGAACCCCTACGCCGCCGAACTGGCGCGGGTGTCGGTCTGGATCGGTGAAATCCAGTGGATGCGGCGCAACGGCTTCGAGGCCGCGAAGAACCCGATTCTGCGCTCGTTGGGGACCATCGAGAACCGGGATGCAATTCTGAACGCCGACGGTACCGAAACGAAATGGCCCGAGGTGGACGCAATTGTCGGCAACCCCCCCTTTCTCGGTGCAAAATTGATGAAGCGCTCGCTTGGCATTTCTGAGACCGAAGCCATTCGCGCGGCATTCGACGGGCGTTTGCCGGGCTTCACCGATCTTGTCTGCTACTGGTTCGAGAAGGGCCGGGCGCAGATCGTCGAAGGGCGCGCGAAGCGCGTCGGGCTGGTCGCGACAAACTCGATTGCGAAGAATACCAACCTCCCCGTAATGCGCCGCATCGTGTCTGACCTCACGATCTTTGCGGCTTGGTCGGACGAACCGTGGGTGGTCGAAGGCGCGGCGGTACGGGTTGCCATTGTCTGCTTTTGTGCGCCCAATCTTGCGGCCGGTGCAGCCCTTTTGAACGGGGTGCCGGTTCTTTCCATCAACCCGAACCTGACCACCGGCACCGATTTGAGCGCAGCCCTTCCGGTGGCGGAAAACCGGGGCCGGAGCATGCTTGGCATCCAGAAAAGCGGTCCGTTCGACGTTTATGGAGAGACCGCGCGCCGGTGGCTGCAACTGCCTGCGAACCCGAACGGCCTCGGAAATGCACGAGTGCTGCGTCCGTATTGGAACGGGGACGATCTGACCGCGAGACCAAGGGACGTTTGGTTCATCGACCTGCCGCGCAGCGCGAGCGAGGCGCATGCCGCGCTTTGGGAAGCCCCATTCCTCCATCTTCAATCTGCGCCCTATGACGCCAACGACCCTGATAGCCTGTCTTTGAAGCAGGAGCGCCAAACCGCCCGTGACGACCACGCGCGAGACCGCTGGTGGGAACCCTATTGGCCGCGCCCCGAAATGCGCCGATCCATCGAGGCGATACCCCGCTACATCGTGACGCCGGAAACCGCCCAATACAGGCTGTTTGTGTGGCTCTCCTACCCGACGCTGCCCGACAAGAACCTCATTGTCATTCCACGCGACGACGACACGACATTTGGCATCCTGCATTCTACGTTTCATGAGCGCTGGGCGCTGAACATCGGAAGTTCCTTGGAAGACCGTCCCCGCTATACGTCCTCAACGACCTTCGAAACCTTCCCCTTCCCCGAAGGCCTCACCCCCGACACCCCGTCCGCCGACTACGCCGACGACCCCCGCGCGCAATCCATCGCCGCCGCCGCCGCCCGCCTCAACGAATTGCGCGAGGTCTGGTTGAACCCACCCGACCTTGTCACCCGCGTGCCCGAGGTGGTGCCCGGCTACCCCGACCGCATCCTGCCGAAAGACGACAAGGCGGCGAAGGAACTCAAGAAGCGCACCCTGACCAACCTCTACAACGCCCGCCCCGCCTGGCTCGACCACGCCCACCGCGCCCTGGACGAAGCCGTTGCCGACGCCTACGGCTGGGGCGACGACTGGCGCGCCGGTGTCCTCACCGACGACGAAATCCTCTCCCGCCTGTTCCGGCTCAATCAGGAGCGGGCGGCGCGGCAAAATGCAAAAAACAATGCTGACCTTTGATGTTGGCCCCGTGGGGCCAACAAGGATGTGAACTAAGCCGCACTGCGCCGCGGCAAGAGCTTGGGAAGGTGCGGAAGCGCTGCCGGATCGCGGGTGTTGAAGTAGCGTTCCGCATGCTCTGGAATCCAGACATCATCCACGAACTCGATGTAAAGGGGCAACATGTCCCGTGGATACTGGCGGGCCTCGCCTTCCCATTCTTCTGTTTTATGGGTGTAGAACGAATGCCGATACGCCTGTTCCGGGTAATGCAGCCGAAGCCAATCTGCGAATAGCCGCCCGACGCTGACGTCCGGCCGGTTTTGAGACCCGTTCGGAGCACGATCTGCCATGATGTGACCCACCATCTCCAACCTGCCCCAGAGCCGTACGACAAGCTCAGATATGACCGAGAAATGGCCGGGTTCAACGCTATCCCAGTTCTCGTTGTAGCGCCGGATGAAAGCGGGGACGCGACCACCGTAGCTGCCAGTTTTCCGGATCGAAGGAAGGACCTCGGAGGTGATCCATTTCTTGAACCTTTTCGCCTCCGGCTTTCGGCTCGATAGGATCAGGCTATAGAGTCCAGACTCGTTAATGATTGTCGTGCGCTGAGTCCGGCCGATGGTGTCGGTAATACCGATACCATCCTTTTCGTCGTCATCCAGCCTTCTTGCTGCGTCAGCTCTGTTGGCAATTCCGAGCTTTTTGGCTACCTCGGCGAGTACGAACCACGGTTCTCCGTTGCGGTCGATCACTCGGAAGTCGGTTTCGTCTTCGTACTGGAAGACCTGCATCGCATGTTGCACAGTATTAGCCCCTCCTTGGGGCGCTGCGCCGCAGCATGTCGCCTTGACCTCCCGTGCGAACACGGGCATCCTGACAGTGGGAGGACGCGCTACGGCGCTGATCGAAGTTTCCCACGGCTCGGGGCAATCTGTGGTGGAGACCCCCGAGCCTACCCACTTAATCTGGTACAATATCTCGGGGGCTTCACTGAGTCGAGTCCGGGACCGGCATGCTGTTGCTGTTTCGTTCCAAGAAACAATCACCTGCCATTTTCGGAGAGAAGCCAGACCCTCGAAAGATCGCGCGCGTTTTGTCCGGGGAAGATCTGCGGCGATTATTCTTCGAGCGCCGCGGACTGTCTGGGGGATGTTCTGGGGGAACGCCGGAAAATATTTCTAGTTTTTTCCTTTAAAAACAAATCATTAAAGAGAGTACATGGCGACCCCGGCAGGACTCGAACCTGCAACCTGCCCCTTAGGAGGGGGCTGCTCTATCCAGTTGAGCCACGGGGTCGCACGGGCGCTTTAATGCGGCCTCGCGCGGGGTTTGTCCAGCTACTCGGGGTATGCGGCCTCGGCCGGGCGCTTGCGCAAGGTATCGCCGCGGTTGATCGTCGGCGTGAGCTCGACCCGCTCGCCCTTGCCCTCGGCCATGCCCTCGTCGCCGGCCTCGACCCGCGCGGCGATGATCTCGGCCGCCCGCCGGCCGATCTCGGCCCGCGAGCTGTCCATCGTCGCCAGCCGCCGCGAGAGCCCGCGCAGGAGAGGGATGTCGTTGAACCCCGCCATCCCGAGCTTGTTCGGCACGTCGTAGCCCGCATCGACGCAGTGCAGGAGCCCGCCCGCCCCGATCATGTCATTCGAGAAGTAGAGGAAATCGAGCTTCGGGCTGCGCTCCAGCATCGCCGCGGTCATCTCGCGGCCCTTCTGCAGCGACGAGCCGCCCTCGTAAAATTCCTGGTCGGTCACTTCCAGCCCGGCCTTGGCCAGCGCCTCGGTGAAGCCTTCGAAGCGTTTACGCGCCCGGTGGTCCATCGACATCTTGGTGCCGAGGAAGCCGATCCTGCGGTAGCCCGCCTTGACGATGGTCTCGGCCATCATCCGCCCGGCGCGGCGATGCGAAATCCCCACGACCGAGTCGATCGGCGTGCCGTCGGTGTCCATGATCTCGACCACCGGAATCCCCGCGCCGCGCAGCATCGCCTTGGAGGCGTCGGAATGTTCGAGCCCGGCGATGATCACCCCCGAGGGCCGCCACGACAGCATCTCGTACAGCACCTTTTCCTCGCGCTCGGGCAGGTAGTTGGTCACCCCCACCACCGGTTGCAGCGGCGTGTTGTCGAGCACTTCGGAAATGCTGGTCATCACTTCCGGAAACACCATGTTGCCCAGCGACGGGATGATGACGGCCACGAGGTTGACCCGCTGCGAGGCCAGCGCGCCGGCGATCTTGTTGGGCACGTAGCCAAGCTCTTTCGCCGCTTCGAGCACCTTCTCGCGGGTCGCTTCCGACACGTCGCCGCGGTTGCGCAGCACCCGGCTCACGGTCATTTCCGACACGCCGGAGGCTTCGGAGACATCGCGCAGGGTCAGCGGGCGTTTCGGGGGGACGGTGGTGTCATCGGTCACGGCTAATATCCTTTCGGCACAGCGAATTGACCAGATGTTAGCGGTGACGTTACCCCTTGTCCAATCCAAAGAAAAAAGGACCGTTACCCGTAACGTCCGACGCTAACATCTGCCCGTCCGGCGCCCCGTCAGAACAGCCGCGAGAGGGTGTCGGCATGGAGCGCGGGCGCGGCCGCGATGAGCCCGTCGAACACCGGATCGGGCTGGTTGAAGCCGAGCGCCGCGCCGCGCCGGTCGGTGATCTCGCCACCCGCTTCCGCCACCAGCAGGCTGCCCGCGGCCACGTCCCATTCGCGCGCCGGGCGCAGCCGGATCATCGCGTCGTAGCGGCCCTCGGCGACCAGGCTGAGCCGGTAGGCAAGCGAGGACCGGAACTGGCGGCGCACCTGCGGCACCTCGGCCCCGCGCCAGTGCCAGGCTTCGAAATTGGTCCGCGACGACAGCACCGTCGCCCCGTCGAGCCGGTCGCGCGACCGCACCGACAGCGGCGCACCGTTGCGCGTGGCCCCCGCGCCGCGCGCCGCGGCATAGAGGATGTCGCGCATCGGCAGGTAGACGACCCCGGCGGTCACCTGGCCCGCTTCGACGCTTGCGAGCGCAATCGACCAGCTGTGGTCGCCCTCGATAAAGGCCCGGGTGCCGTCGAGCGGGTCGACGACGAAGGTCCGCGGCGTGTCGCGCCGGGACGGGTCGTCGGGGCCCTCCTCCGACAGCCAGCCGTACCCGGGGCGCGCTCCGGTCAGCCGGGCGTGCAGCGCGGCGTTCGCGGCCATGTCGGCCTCGGTCACCGGCCCGGCGGCATCGGGCTTTTCCCAGGCCCGCGAGCCGCGGGTGAAAAAGTCGCGCAGGATCTCCCCGGCCTCGCGTGCCGCGTCCGACAGCAGGGCGAGGTCGTCAGCTGCCGGCAAGGGTCAGCCCTTCCACCAGCAGCGACGGCACCATCCGCGAGCTGTGCGGGCGGGCGTCGTTGGCCGGTACGATCCTGAGCAGCATGTCGATCAGGTTACCCGCGACGGTACATTCGTTGACCGGGCGGGTGATCTCGCCGTTCTCGACCCAGAACCCGGACGCGCCGCGGGAATAATCGCCGGTGTTGGGATTGACCGTCGACCCGATCAGCGAGGTCACGTAGAGCCCCGTGCCCATCTCGGCGAGCATCTCGTCGCGGCTCTTGTTCCCCTGTGTCAGGGTCACATTGCTCACGCTGGGCGAGGGCGGCGACGAGGTCCCGCGCGCAGCATTGGCGGTGCTGTCGAGCCCGAGCTTGCGCGCCGTGGCGAGGTCGAGGGTCCAGCCGGTGAGCACGCCGTTGTCGACGATGGTGCGCCGCGCCGTCGGCAGCCCCTCGGCATCGAAAGGGCGCGAACCCGACACCCGGGCGCGCAGCGGGTCCTCGACCAGCGACAGCCCCGCGGGCAGCACCTGTTCGCCGAGCTTGTCGCGCAGGAAGGACGAGCCGCGCACGATCGAGCTGCCGTTGATCGCCATCAGCAGATGGCCGATCAGCGAAGACGAAATCCGTTCGTCGAACAGCACCGGGTAGGCGCCGGTGGGCGGCTGCCTGGCCCCCGCCCGCGCGGCGGCGCGCTCGCCGGCGATCCGGCCGATCTCTTCGGGGCTCGGCAGATCGGCCTGGAAAATCCGGCTTTCGCCGTTGAAATCGCGCTCCATCGTCGCCCCGGTGCCCGAAATCGCGGCCAACGACAGCGCCCGGTCGGTGCGCACATAGCCGCCCGAAAACCCGTTGCTGGCCGCGAGCTGGATCCGGCGCCGGCCGTAGCCCGCCGAGGTCGCCTGCACCTGCGCCACGCCTGCGACGGCGAGCGCCGCCGCCTCTGCGCGCCGGGCGTCGTCTTCGAGCTCGGAAGGTGCCGGTTCGGGCGCGGGGTCTTCAAGCTCCAGCGCGGCAAGGTTCCACGCGGTCGCGAGCTGGTCCGGATCGGCGAGGCCCACCGAGGGGTCGTTCGGCGCTTCGCGCGCCATGGCGACGGCGCGCTCGGCCATCTGGGCGATGGTCGCGGGCGAAATGTCGGAGGCAGAGACATTGGCCTGTTTCTGCCCGACGATGACCCTCAGCCCGATGTCCACACCCTCGGCCCGTTCTGCCTGTTCGAGCTTGCCCTTGAGCACGTCGATCGACAGCGAGGCCCCTTCGACGGCGATGGCGTCCGCCGCGTCGGCCCCCGCGGCTTTCGCCGCGTCGATCAGGGCCCCGGTCAATACGTCCAGCGATTGGGTCATGCAAAATCCTTCCCCTATTCGAAGTGAGGTAACCGTCAGCGCGCCCGCCCGCAAGGGAGCGTGGCACTGGAATGCGGCCTGAGCTTGGGCTACGTAGGAAGCAAGCGGAGGGGAACATATGGAAATGCAGGGAAAAACCATCGTCGTGACCGGGGCGAGCCGGGGCATCGGCGCGGCGGCGGCCAGGGCCTTTGCCGAGGCGGGCGGCAATGTCGTGTTGCTGGCACGCTCCGGCGACGCCATCGGAGCGGTCGCGCGCGAGATCGGCGAACGGGCGCTCGCCGTCACCTGCGACGTCGCGAGCTGGTCCCAGGTCAAGGCCGCCGTCGACCAGGCGGTCTGGCGCTTCGGCGGCGTCGACGTGCTCATCAACAACGCGGGCGTGATCGAGCCGGTTTCGATGCTGCGCGCAGCCGATCCGGCGAAATGGGCGCGGTCCTTCGACATCAACCTCAAGGGCGTGTTCCACGGCATGCGCGCGGTGACCCCGGTGATGCGCAGGCAGGGCGGCGGCACGGTCATCACGCTCGGCTCCGGCGCGGCCCACAACGCGCTCGAAGGCTGGAGCCACTACTGCGCCTCCAAGGCCGCCGCGCTGATGATGACCAAGGCGCTGCACAAGGAAGAGGCCGCAGCCGGCATCCGCGCGCTCTCGCTCTCGCCCGGCACCGTCGCCACCGACATGCAGCGCGAGATCAAGGCCTCGGGCGTGAACCCGGTCTCGGCAATGCGCTGGGAGGATCACATTCCGCCGGACTGGCCCGCCAGGGCGCTCCTGTGGATGTGCACGCCCGAGGCCGACAGCTTCCTCGGCGGCGAAGTGGCGCTCGGCGACCCGGAGATCCGCGCAAGCCTGGGCCTGCCTGGATGATCCGGCTCGCCCGCGACGGCGGGCTCTGGACCGCGACCATCGCCCGGCCCGACAAGGCCAATTCGCTGACGGGCGAGATGCTGGAAACCCTCGCGGACTTCGCCGAAGAGGCCGCGCAGACGGCCCGCGTGCTGGTGCTGACCGGCGAGGGCAAGGTGTTTTCCGCCGGCGCCGACCTCGACCAGGCCCGCGCGGGCCTTGCCACCAGCCCGCTGTGGG
>JAGRMP010000412.1 GCA_020441225.1 Maritimibacter sp.
CCGATCAACTATTTCGCCGTGGTGAAGGCCTGGAAAAACATCTTTCCCCTGGAGCTGCGGGAGTTTTCACCGACGGCATTGCGCGGTGGCAGCATTGCCAGGGATTTTGCCGAGACCGTCGGGCTGAAGACCGAATTGCCCGAGATCCGGCGGAACGAAAGCCTGTCGGCCGAGGCGATGCAGATCATGCAGGATTACCGGCAGACATATTACAGCGACAAGCCGAACAGGTTCTTCAAGGATTCCGACGCGCTGAAATCCCTGTTGAAGAGCCTGCCCAGCGAAAAGAACCGAAAGGCGGTCTTCCGCGACGACGTCAGCGATGTTCTCGACCGGCTGGAATTCGTCCATCGGCTCAAGGACAAGTACGGGTTCGCGTTCGAAGGCCTCGATTACGCGAAAGGTGTGGTGAAGAACGACGAGCTGGACGCGGTCTTCGCCGGTACCGAGGTGCGCGATTACATGATGTTCGATGAAGCGCGGTTGCGAGAACTTCAGGCGGAAGTCCTGCGCGCGCTGCTGACGGAGAAAGACAAGAAGAAATAGGCCGGTCCCGGTCCGGCCGGCGCAAATGGCACCGCACCGGGGTCGGTGCTCGTGCGCCTATTGCTTTTCAAGCGCGCTGAAATAGCCGTCAAGCCAAGCGCGCTCTTCGCCCGAAAGGACGACCTCGTTGTCCGGGTCGACCGGGAATGGCGGTTCGAGACGGGGTTCGAACAGGGACGGGAAATCGCAGCCGAGCTCGGTTTTGAAATACGCGGCGTCGGCGCGCTGCCGTTCGGCCACGCGTTGTGCGAGATCGCCATGGATGTGCAGGATCGACGAATAGCCATCGACGGAATCCGCAAACCGGCTTGCGACGCCCTTGCGCATGGGACGCACGCTGCGGAAGCTGTGTTGCTCGATCGCATAGGCGAGGCCGAGGAGCGCCTTCACCGGGAAGCGCGCGTTCTTGACCTTCTTTCCGGTCGGCGGCACCAGGTCGAACTTCTTGCAAAGCTCGTCCAGGATGTCGCCGGTTTCGAGATCCGCACGCTCGATCGACATGACCTCGATCCTGTTTTCCGGCTCGCAATGCTTGCGAAACTCCTCGATCACGCGGGCATAATCGAAAAAGTCGAAGCCGTTGGCCTCCTGGAAAGACTTGCAGTAGCTTTCGATGCCACGGTCGGTCTTGCGGTAGAATTTGCCGTGGTTCACCCGGTACAGACCACCTTTGAGGAACTGGGCAAAGGCGGATTCGATAAACGAAAAATGGTTCCGGAACAGGAACAGAAGCCGCACATTGGAGGCGCCGAAAGTCGCGTTGAGCTGTTCGATCAAGGTCGCGGTGACCGGTTGGTCCCAATAGGCGTTGACGAAGGCCTCGGCGGAAATGAACACGGTTTCGGCGCCCGCGGCCTCTTCCTTTACGGTCGCGACAAGCTGCGCGATTTCGTCTTTGTCCATATGGACGATGGGTTCGTGGTTGAAATAGCCACCCGTGGAGCGCCCGGCGACGGGGTAGACGAACCCGGCCTTTCGGTTGCGGTTGTCGTTTTTGTTGAAGTACCCCTGGACCGTCGACGACGCGCATTTCGGCATCCCGACATGCAGATAGACAGTGGTCATCTCAAACTCCATTCATCGGTTGCCATGATCCCGGGTGCATCGTGGCAGGTCTCGGCATCGCTGATACCGCGGGCGTGATTGTCCAAAACCACAGGCGGCGCCTTGATATCAAGGGCAATGTTCAACCACCCGCGCGCGTTTTTTCCCTGTGCGATACTGCGCTTTCTGTTCATCGCGCCTGCTGCTTTTCCCGGAGTTCCCGCAGCTCTTCCTCGATCGCCTGCAACCGGTCCAACTGTTCTTGGTGCTTTCGCTCCATGTCGCGTTGCAGCAGCGTGAGATAGGCCAGCATGTTCTTTTCCGTGGCCGGCGCACCCCGCGAGCCGAATATCCGGGCAAGCAGTTTGTTCTGTCGCGACAGACGATCCTTGACCCGTGAAAGGGTATCGCGGAACCCGCGCGTCTTCAGGTTGTCCCGGCCGCGCCGCACCAACTGGCGGGCCCCGTCGAGCTTGGGCTTGAGGCGTCCGACCGGATTGCTGGATGCGGGCGCGCGGTCATCGCGGAACTGCTTTCCAAAGGCGGTCAGGAAAGACGGCCGGTCCGCAGACCTGACGAAGCCCAGGATCTCGGCCGTCTTGACAGATTTCCCTTCCAGGGCGGCGGAATAGATGTCCTCGTCAACCGGGCGGACGATCCTGGCCATGGTGTCGTAGAGCTGCACCCCGGTTTCCTGCGGCAGGCGTTTGTGGATCCACTCGAACTGGGAAATCGCCCAGGCCAGCAGGGTAACCTGGAACCGGCCGAGCAGGTCCTTTTCGCCGAGCCAGTCGCGGATCGTCTGGTAATGGCCGAACATTTTCAGAAGCCCGGCGTCGCGGGTGGACATCGTCTGGCCGACCCTGCCGACGCGGTGGTAACACAGCACCTTCGGCACGACGACGATATCGGAGGCCGCGCAGACGGAGAACCAGTGAAACGGGTTGTCCTCCCAGAAATAGTCCACGACCGGGAAGCGGATCTTGTTGGCCTCGATCAGCTCGCGCCGATAGATCTTGCGCCAGGGCACCGCGATGAACCGCAGGATCTCGATGGTCGCCTCATCGCTGTCGAGCTCGATGCGCTCGGTCACTTGGAAACGGTTCCAGCGGTTCTTTTCCGCCGGGGCCTTCTGGTCGCCAACCGCATCGACCAACAGGTACTTGCACATCGCCAGGTCGGACTGGTGGGTCCGGGCGGCGGTGACCAGGGTCTCGAACATGTCGAGCTCGAGGTAGTCGTCGCCATCGGCAAAGCCGATGTACTCGCCGGTCGCCGCATCGAGCCCGGCATTGGCTGCGCTCGCGACCCCGCCGATCGTGTTCTCGGGCAGAAGGATCGGGCGGATGCGGCTGTCCTTCTCAGCGTATTCGCGGATGATGTCCGGCGTGCGGTCACTGCTGCCATCATCGACGACGATGATTTCCATGTCCCGGAGCGACTGGTTGATGACCGTGTCGAGGCAACCGGCGAGGTAATCCTCGATGTTGTAGCTCGTCACGATGACGGAAAGCACAGGCATTCTTCGCGTCTCCTAGGCGATGGATCCGACGACCCATTTGAGCGTCCCGCGGTCGCTTGTCTTTTCGAGCAGCGACATTTCTCCGAGCGAGATCTGCGAAACCAGTTGCCGCCGACGATACCGAAATTCCGCATCAAGGTCGTCGCGCATCCGCGGCTGGGCCCAGAGCACAAGGGTCCGCACCAGGCCCCAGTAGAGGTGCCCGAATTCGGCCAGCAGGCGCGGGTCGCTCCTCAAATTGTCGTACAACGCGTCGAGGGCCGAGAAGAGTTCGAGCCGACCCTCTCCGAAGACCTTGGAAATGTGATTGCCGGCATCCGACACGTGATGGGTGACGATCTTTTCGCCGACGAGCACGATCTTGCGGGCATGGAGCAGGATATTCCAATGCCCGAGGATGTCGTTGTTGACCCTGGTTTCGCCGAACAGCGGGGAGATATCGAGGTTTCGGTAATGTTCGGTGTTGATGATCTTGTTCCAAGGGTAGTTTGTGAACTGGACCAACGGCTTGGCCCGCGAGAGCGAAAACGGCTGTCCGCCAAACTCCTCAAAGTACCGTTCCCACAGGATCACGTCGCCGTTGTTCATCTGCACATTCGAACTGTCTCCATCCCGGAAAAAGTCGTAGGTGTTGATGCTGACGTCGGCCTTCGTGCTTTCGAGCCGGTCGATCGTTGCGTTGATGGCATCGACGTGGAGGTCATCGTCGCCGTCGAAGAACAGCGTGTATTTCCCGGTCGCATGGGGAAAGCCGATGTTGCGTGCTACGCCCGCGCCGGCGTTTTTGGCGGATTTGATCAGCGTGAGGTTGTCCATCTCCTTTTCGAGACCGACCAGGACATCGACCGAGCCGTCGGTCGAGCCGTCATCGACGACGATGATCTGGGTGTCGTTCGCAGGTAGCTTCGCGAGCTCGGCCTTCAGGTGATCGGCGTGCTGGGTGATGTTGTACACCGGGATGACGACGCTGAGGGTTTTGGATGACACTTTGTCCTGCCTTCTTCAGTCGGTCAGCTGAGATGAAATCTGGAGCGCTTCGGCAATCGTGACATCCATGTCCAGGTATCGGTAGGTCCCGAGGCGTCCAAGGAAGGTGACGCCGGCGGCGCCCGCCGCCATGGTTTCGTACTGCGTCAGCGCAGATTTCGATTCCACCAGTCGGATCGGATAATAGGGTATGTCGTCCGGTCCACAGTCGCGCGAATACTCGCGGTAGCAGACACTGCCGTCATGCTGTTCCCAGGGGGCGAAGTGCTTGTGTTCGGTAATCCGGGTGAAGAGCACGTCCTCGTCCGGGTAGTTGATCACCGCGTTGCCCTGGAAGTCGCCGTCGAACCGGAACCGCTCGAAATCGAGCGTGCGGTACTCGAGGCGGCCATGGGCGTAGTCGAAATACTTGTCGAGCGGGCCGGAATAGAACACGTGGTCGAACCCTTCGTTTTCCGACGGGTGGTATTCCCGTTCCAGTTCGACCCGGATGCGCGGGTGATCGAGGATGTTCTGCACCAGGGCGGTGTAGCCGTCGCGCGGCATGCCCTGGAACTTATGATGGAAATAATTGTCGTCGTAGTTGAACCGCACCGGCAGGCGTTTGAGGATGCTGGCGGGCAGATCCTGCGGGCTCAGGCCCCATTGCTTGACCGTATAGCCCTTGAAAAAGGCCTCGTAGAGCTCGGGACCGACAAATTTCCGCGCCTGGTCTTCGAACGAGACGGGCTCGGCGATCGATGTGTCGGCAAGGCCCGCGATGAAGTCCTTCGCCTCTGTCGGGCTCAGCGCCTTGCCGAAGAACTGGTTGATCGTGTGCAGGTTGATCGGCAGCGAGTAGACCTGCCCCCGCGAGATCGATTTCACCCGGTTGGTATAGGGCATGAACTCGGCAAACTCGCGCACGTAGTCCCAGACCGTCTCGTTGTCGGTGTGAAAGATGTGGGGCCCGTAGACATGGACCATGACGCCGGTCTCGGCGTCGCGTTCGGTGTGGCAATTGCCGGCGACATGGGGCCGCTGGTCGACAACCAGAATGTCGTGGCCGGCCTGCGCCAGTTCCCGGGCGACGACGGCACCCGAAAAGCCCGCGCCCACACAGAGTATCTTCATGACATGATCCCGATCGGCATCCGTTCCGAGCTGCTCGGTCGAGCCATGAACCGATGAAACGGGGGGACGGTTTCGGGCATCTGCTCCTCCTCTCGGCTCCTCCCGGGAACCGTGGTCCCTGAACTACTGGTTCGACATATCAGGCGCAATACCCGCTTCTTATGCGCGCGATAATGGGCCGCAAACCCGCGTGGCACCACGTGGATGGGCCGTCAGGCACTGCCTACAGAAGTTGGTCGAGCCCGCGCACCAGCCCCTGGATATCCATCACCTTGCGGGCGGCGAGCAGAGTGCCGTCGGCATAGATCGTCGGGTCCTTGCTCGCATCGTGGGTGATCGTCAGCCGCGAATTGCCCAGGGCAAAGGTGCTGGTCACCGTCGCCGAGTAGCTCGGCAGGCGCAGGGCATGGACCTGGACGCCCGCAATCGTGCCGCCACGCAATCCGGGCTCGCCCTTCACCTCGGCAGGGTCGACCTCGTAGGCGGGCTGGCGGACCTTGCCCATCCGCTCGGCCAGTTCGCGCGCCGTGCCGGTCGGCGCGTCGGTCTTGGAAGGGCGCGAATAATCGATGATCTCGAACCAGTCGAGGTATTCGGCCGCCATCAGGCTGAACCGGGTCATCAGCGCGGCGGTGAGCGCGAAATTGCCCGAGGCGACCACGCCGGTTCCGGCCTTGCGCGCTGCAGCGTCGATACCTTCGAACTCGGCAGCCGTCAGGCCCGAGGTGCCGATCACCACCCGCTTGCCGGCGGCAATGGCGGCATGGGTGTTGGCCTCGACCACCGAGAGCGCGGTGTAATCGATCAGCACTTCGAACCCGGGCCCGTCCAGCGCCTCGGCAACGCTTGCGAAACAGGGCGCGCCGAGCACCTGGTCGCCGGCTGCGCGTCGCGACACGGCCGACACCAGCTCCATGTCTTGGGCGGCCACGACCGCTTCGGCCACCGCCCCGCCGGTCCATCCCGTCGCCCCGCTCACGCAAACTTTCAGCAAAGCCCACTCCTTTTTCGTTGACTTCGTTGCAGTCGCAACGATAACTTTTGCCTGCGACAGGATGTAGCACCGCCCGGTGCAGCGACCAAGGGAGGAGAGACGCGATGTCCCGTGAGATGACACGTGCGCCCAGTGCAGGGGTGACGCCGGGATACATGCCCGGCTTCGGCAACGATTTCGAAACCGAGGCCCTGCCCGAGGCGTTGCCGCGCGGTCAGAACTCGCCCCAGAAATGCAATTACGGCCTGTACGCCGAGCAGCTTTCCGGCACGGCTTTCACCGCGCCGCGCGGCCAGAACGAGCGCAGCTGGTGCTACCGTATCCGCCCCTCGGTCAAGCACACCGGCCGGTTTCAGAAGATTGACATGCCCTATTGGCGCTCAGCGCCGGACGTGGATCCGGACGTGATCTCGCTCGGCCAGTACCGCTGGGATCCGGTGGCGCATACCGACGAAGCGTTGACCTTTGTCACCGGCATGCGCACCATGACCACGGCGGGCGACGTCAACACCCAGGTGGGCATGGCCGCGCATATCTACCTCGCCAACACGACGATGGAGGACGAGTACTTCTATTCCGCCGACAGCGAACTGCTCGTGGTGCCGCAAGAGGGCGTGTTGCGGTTCCACACCGAGCTCGGCACCATCGACCTTGAACCCAAGGAAATCGCCATCCTGCCCCGCGGCATGGTCTACCGGGTCGAGATCGTCGAAGGTCCGGCGCGCGGTTTCGTCTGCGAGAACTACGGCCAGAAGTTCGACCTGCCGTCGCGCGGGCCCATCGGCGCCAATTGCCTCGCCAACCCGCGCGATTTCCTCACCCCTGTTGCCGCTTTCGAGGACCGCGATGTGCCTTCGACCGTCATCGTGAAATGGTGCGGCCAGTTTCACAGGACCGAGATCGGCCACAGCCCGCTCGACGTGGTGGCCT
>JAGRMP010000413.1 GCA_020441225.1 Maritimibacter sp.
CGCGCTTGGTCTCGAACAGCTTGAGATCGCGGATCAGATCCGAAAGCTTGGCCTTGCCATAGGTCCGGGTGTCGAAATCGCGGGTGTCGGCCTGGATCGTCTGGCCGATGAGGCCGAGCTGATACCATTCGCCGTCCTGGTCGATCTTGTCCATCGCCTTCAGGATCAGGGGCTGCGCCTCGATCGGCGGGCGCTTGGCGGACGTTTCCTTCACCGGCTGGCCCTTGACCGCCACCACCGGCGCCTCTTCCTCGACGATGTTCTCGATCATCACGAAGCGGGTGCAGACGTTGCGCAAGCTCTCGGGCGTCTTGCCCTCGCCGATGCCGATCACGTCGAGCCCCTGCTCGCGGATCCGGTTGGCAAGCGAGGTGAAATCGCTGTCCGAGCTCACCAGCACGAAACCGTCGAACCGCCCGGTGTGCAACAGGTCCATCGCGTCGATCACCAGGCCGATGTCGGAGGCGTTCTTGCCCTTGGTATTGGCCGTTTCCTGGTGGGCGACCAGGCCGAGGCTATGCACCTTCTTCGCCCAGGGCTGCAGCCGGGTCGCGGCCCAGTCGCCGTAGACCCGCCGCAGCGCAGGTTCGCCATAGGCGGTGATTTCCTTGAGGATCGCTTCGGCGAAACGGGCGGGGATGTTGTCGGCGTCGATCAGGACGGCAAGCAACGGGTTCTGTTTGTCTCTCATGAGACCGAGTTAGAACCCCCGGGGCGCCGGCGCAAGCACGCGTTGCACACGGCCCCCGGAACAGCCTCCCGGGCGCGGCAGGCAGACCCGCCGCGCCCGGTCGTTTCTTCGACCGTCAGTCCTTGTAGGCCTTGTGGCAGGCCGCACAGGCCCCGCCGAGCGGCCCGGCCGCGGCGGCCAGCGCCTCGGGGCTGTCCACGCTCGCGCCGGCGTCGGCCGCGGCCTTGAGCGCAGCCGCCTTGGCGGTGAAATCGTCCCAGTTGTCCCAAAGCGCGTCTTTCGCCTCGGATTCCGGGTCGCTGTTCGACTTGGTCTCGAACACAACCGGCACCGTGTCGGCTTTCTCGGCGATGGTCGCGAAAGCGGCTTGCACGGCGGCGGCGTCGAAGGCGGTCTTGCCCTGCGCCATCTCGCCGATGGTCTTCATATTGGCGCCGATCATCCCCATCGTCTCCTGGCGGGCGCGCACGTCGGGGTCCATCGCGGCGGCAAGCGCGGCAGAGGCGGCAGCGCCCAGAACAAGGGCGGCGACAAGGGTGGAAGTACGGGTAAACATTTGTGTGATCGTCCTTTTTTGATCCATTTCGGGGGGAGCTTACCCACCCGGACCCCGGGGTCCATTCACATAACCGCGAGAGCGGGATTACGGCAGTTTGAAGCTCGCGTGGCAGGATCTGCAGGTCTCGGCCAGCGCATCCAGCGCCGCCTGCAATGCTGCCGGATCGGTGGCCCCGGCCCCGGCTTCGGCGGCGTCGGTCATCGCCACCGCCCGGCGGGTAAACTCCGGATAGCTCGTCCAGATCGTCGGCGCGGCCTCGGATTTCGGATCGGTCTCGGGTGCCTCGAACAGCACCGGCACCTGCGCCCCGGTCGCGGCGATGGTCTCCATCCGTCGGGCGACCTCTGCGGCGTCGAAGCCGACCTCGCCCCGCGCCATCCCGGTGAGCGCCTTGACCTCGGCGGCGATCGTGCTCATCGCCTCCATCCGCTCCAGCACGGCCGGATTGGTCACACCGGAATGCGCAAGCGCGGCGCCGGTGGAAGCGATCAAGGCGAGGGCGGGAAGAAAGCGCGTCATGGGATCTCCTGTCATGGCTGTGTCCCGATCTGTTCGCGCGGGGATGGGAAAAAGTTTCCCTATTATCCACCAGAAAAAGCAGAGCATTCGGCAATGCTCTGCTTGCTTGCCTCGCAAAGGCCCAGGCTACGCCATAACGTAGTCGCTTCCGGTTCGGAGAAATCAGCCAATCTTCTGGGTCCCCCAAAAGCGAGGCTGCTACATGATAACCGAACTGAAGTCTGTCCGCGATGTCTGGAAGAAGATGCCGACCGAACGTCACGCGCGGCTCTTCCTTGAAAACGCCATCTGGGGCGATGATCGGTTTTGTCCACATTGCGGCAGCTTGAGTTCGCGCCCGTTGCGGGGTGTATCCGTGCGTCCCGGTCTGTATCAATGCATCGAAAAGGAATGCCGCAGCCAGTTCACCGTCACGACCAAGACGCCGCTCCACGCGACGAAGCTGGATCTCCGGACCTGGATCGCCGCAATGTTTCTCGTGCTGACCTCCTCCAAAGGCATATCTTCTGTCGTGATGTCGCGCATTTTGGGCGTGAACCAGAAGACCGCCTGGAAGCTTGGCCATGCAATCCGCGAGTTGATGGATGATCGGCAGGGCATTGCCGGTCGACTGTCGGGAGTGGTCGAGGTCGACGAGGCCTTCGTCGGTGGCAAGCCAAAGTTCCGCCATGGCGTCAAGAACAAGCGGGGGCGAGGAACGGGCAAACCGATCGTGCTCGTTGCTGCGGCGCGAAACGGACAGGCTCGAGCCGTGCTCATCCCGAATGCTCAAGGGCGAACGATGAAGCCCATCATCGAGGGCTGGATTGACCCGGCGTCGGCGCTGATCACCGATAAGAACCCGAGCTACGGAAAGATCGGGGCAGCTTTTTCAAGTCACCATACGATCCAGCACAACAAGCGCCAGTATGCCAACACGAAAACCGGAGCGCATATCAACACAGTCGAAGCCGTGAACGCGGTCGTCCAGCGCGCTCTGATCGGCGTGTATCACCGTCTCGGACGGAAGCACCTACAGCGATACCTGGACGAGATCATCTGGCGGTGGAACCACAGGACTCCGGAGAACAAAGTGCGGAAGTGGAAGTCTTCATCGGGCCTTTCAACATCAAAAACCACGACCGTATGGAGGCCGATCCCGGTTGTGGATCAGATGCGAGGCCTGCTCTGCGGAGCCGTCGGCCGGCAGATGAGACGCACACCGTCGTGGGGCCTTCGGTGGCCATGACCCCGTCACTGCGAAGATCCGCTGAGAGCTCTTCGAAGTCGTTGTTTGATGACGCGATCGGTGCGATGTTCACCGGACCATTCTGCCGTTGAGGACCAAGTCTGTGGAACAAGAAGTGCATGAGCTGTTCGAGCGATACGAGGAATTCTTCAAGCGTTCTCTGGCTGACGACTTCGACAAGGAAGAGGTCTCAGAACTCTACGCTTCTGAATTTATCGCGGCTACTCCTGCCGGTGTTATGGCAGGGAAGAATGACGAAACACTCGTTCAAGCAATGATTCAAGGTTATCAGAACTATAGAGAAATCGGCACTCGGCAGATGCGAAAACGCGATATTCGGCTGTCTCCAATAGACGACCTTCATTGCGTGGCCCGCGTCTCCTGGACCGCAACCTATTCCCGAGACGATTTGCCCGAGACAGACATCGACTTCGATGTCCACTATCTCGTTCAAGTCTTGAACGGCACCGCGAAAGTCTTTGGTTGGGTATCTGGCGACGAACAGGAACTGCTGAAGAAGCACGGGATTGTCTGAGGTCCGCAATGTCCAAAAAACCCTCGAACGCAAGTTTGAGGCGCCTCTTGCTTTTTCTCGTGGATAATAGGGAAAAGTTTCAACTTCGCGTGGGGTGCGACCTTGGCGCTCTGGCGCGGGCCGCTCCGAATGTGCATCTTCCCGCCCATGACCGTGATCGCGCAAGACATCCTCACCGGCCCCGATTACCCGGGCCCCGCCTGGCACCGCGTGGTGGCCGACGATCTCGCGCCGCGGCTGACCCCGCCGTCCGGCTTTCCCTGCACCTTCTCGCAGAATGCCTTCCGCCGGGAGCTGGTCGATTTCATCTTCGTCGAAACCCGCGACGCGGAAGGGCTGGCGCAATTGCGCGCGGATCTGTCGGAATACCTCGCCGCTGCCGCCACCTGGGATGGACAGATCAATACCGCCCGCCCGCTGGTGATCGCCTTTTCGCAGACCGCCGCCCGGGCCGAAGACCTCGCCGGTTACCACCGCATCGGCTGGGAGGTGCTCCAGGACTGGCACGACAACGACCCGGCGCCCTGGCCGGACGGCGTGGCGCGCGACCCGCATGCGCCCTACTGGTCGATGTGCTTCGCCGGCACGCAGATCTTCGTCAACTTCTCCGCCCCCGCGCATGCGCAGCGCAGGAGCCGCAATCTCGGACGCCACTTCCTGTTCATCCTCAACCCGCGCGAACGCTTCGACCGGGTCGCGGGCGACACGCCCGAAGGCCAGCGGGTGCGGCAGGTGATTCGCGACCGCGCCGCGGCCTATGACGGTATCCCCCACGCCCCCGAGCTCGGCAGCTACCAGAAGGGCGAGATCGAGTGGTGGCAATACGGCGTGAGCGACGACAACAGCCCCCGCACCGACCGCTGCCCGCTGAAGATGCGACGCTAGACCCAGGTCGCGGAGGCAACGCTTTTGTGAAAAGCGTTGGCCGCGATTTTCATAAAATCGCGTGTCCCCCAGGCCCCGATGTCTCGGGAAACCTCTTCCGGCATGGCCCGCCCCGCGCCCCAGCACCCCCGCGCGTCGTTTCCGTGGCCGTAACCAATCCCCGCAATTACCGCGCAATCGTCCGACGCCTTCCACAGTCTTGCCCGATTTGCCGCCGATACAATGCGCCAGTTGGGGCGATGACTGTAGAAAGATAAAACATGGACCGTTTGACCGAAATGGAGGCCTTCGCCACGGTGGTGGACCAGGGCGGCTTCACGGACGCGGCGAAGAAGATGGGGATTTCGAAATCTGCCGTTTCGAAACACGTCTCCTCTCTCGAAGCCCGTCTCGGTGCCCGCCTGCTCAATCGTACCACCCGCCGGGTGAGCCCTACCGAGATTGGCCTGGCCTATTACGACCGCGCCCGCCGGGTGCTGAACGATGCCGGAGAAGCCGACGCGCTGGTGACGTCGATGCAATCGGCCCCGTCCGGGCTCCTGCGGATCTCCGTGGCGACCGATTTCGGGGTCAATCACCTGTCGCCGGTCCTGGGTGACTTCCTCTCCGAATTCCCCGACATCACCGTCAACATGGTGCTCAACAACCGCTACGTCGAGTTGATCTCCGAAGGCTTCGACATGGCGCTTCGGGTGGGGGAACTGGAAGATTCGAGCCTGCGCGCCCGCAAGATCGCCGAGACCACCCAGCGCATGGTCGGCAGCCCCGGCTATTTCGACAAGTTCGGCCGGCCGACGCGGATCGACGATCTCAACGAGCACAAGCTCCTGCATTACTCGAGCCAGGCCTCGGGCAATGTGTGGAAAGTACCGGCCCCCTCGGGCGAGGTGCGCCAGGTCCGCACCGCCGGTTGGCTCAGCGTCAACGACGGCCAGTCGCTGCTCAACGCCGCCATCGCCGGTCTCGGCATCGCCTACCTGCCGAGCTTCCTTTATGCCGACGCGCTGGAACAGGGCCTCGTCGAAGACGCGATCCCGGATCTGCCGCAGGACGTCCAGGGCATTTACGCAGTCTATCCGCCGGGCCGGTTCACCCAGCCCAAGGTCCGCGCCTTCATCGACTTCCTGGTCTCGGCCTTCGCCGACAAGGGTCCCGACAGCTGGTAATACAGGCAAACGCATAAACCTACGAGCTGCCCCCACCGGGGCGAGAAGGGCGCCGGGGCGAAACAGCCTCCGGCGCTTTTCTTTTCCACCGCGGTCGCTTTCGCCACAGGCCCGAACCGGTCTAGGGTTGGACAGCCGCCGCACCGCCGCACGGCCCGCCGGGCCGGCTTCCGTTCGAGAAGGAGGACAGGACATGTCCAGCAACACCCACAAACCGACCCTCAACCGCCGCGAATTGGCCGGGCTCGCCGCCGGCGCCGCGGCCCTTGCCGCCGTACCGGCCGAGGCCGCTCAGCCGCATATGACCAATGCGCTCGCCTATTGCGAAGCCGCGCTCACAGAGCTGCGCAAAGCCAAGGCCAACAAGGGCGGCCACCGGGTCACGGCGATCGAACATCTCGAATATGTCATCGCGCAGATCAAAGAGGGCATCGCGCACGCAAGCTGAGCCGTTGCGCCGGGCTCCGATCCGGGCGGTGCGGCGCAATGTGCCGCACCGGCGCGCGGCAGCGGCATCGGATCGGCCGTGAGCACCGGCCAGCGCCCGGACGCGGCGGCAGGGCAGATGGGCGGCAGCTTTCTCCTTGGCACCGGGCGGTCGGGGTCGACGATGTTGTCCGACATCCTCGCCACCCATCCCGAGATCGCCAGCCTGTCTGAGGTCCTTACCTATCTCGGCACGAGGTCGCTGTTGCCGGGCCGGATCGGCGGCGCGCGTTACTGGCAGCGTCTGTCGCGGCAGACGCCGCTCTACCGCCAGCTCTTCACCGCCGAAACTGCGCCGGCCGAGTTTCTCTACCCCCGCGTTGGCGGCCGGTTTGCGGTGGATGACGTGCCGCCGATCCTCGCCACCACGCTCCCCCATCTCACCGACCGGCCCGACGCGCTGTTCGATGCGCTTGCGCGCACCGTCCCGCTGCAGCCGCGCCAGACAATGCCCGACCATCACCGTGCGCTGTTCGCCCACCTGGCCCGCGAAACCGGCGCGCGTCTCTGGGTCGAACGCTCCGGGCTGTCGCTGATGCAGGCGCGGGTGCTCAGGCAGGGCTTTCCCGAGGCGAAGTTCGTCTTCCTCCATCGCGACGGGCGCGATGTGGCTCTATCCCTGCGCGATTTCATCCCCGCCCGGCTCATCGTCTGGAGCTGGTATCTGTTCCGAAAGCTTGGCGCGAACCCGATCGCCATTTCGGCGCCGACCGGCGCGAGCCGCAAATTGTGGCTGTTCGAGCGGCTGTTCACCCCGGTGTTTCCGATCGCCCGCGCACTCGCGACCCCGCCGCCGCTCGCCGCCTGCGCCGGGTTCTGGAGCGAGATGGTCCTGTCCGCCCTGCCGGAATACCACGCGCTGCCGCCCGAGCGGCGGATGCTGCTCGGCTACGAAACCCTCTGCGCCGATCCGGCCCGCGAGATCGCGCGACTGGTGCGGTTTCTGGGGGCGGAGCCGTCGCCTCGCTGGTTGGCGAATGCCGCCCGGGTCCCCGAACGGCGCCCGCCGCGCTGGCAAAGCCTGCCGCCCGCGGACCGGCATGCGCTCTCGCAGGCCACCGAATCCGCCCGCGCGGCGCTCGCCGCGTTGCCCGCGGACTGAATCACTCGGTCGAGACCAGGATCGCTTCGACCCGGCGGTTCTGAGTGCGCCCGTCGTCGCTCTGGTTCGATGCAATCGGGGAGAGATAGCCGATCCCCTCGGCTTCGAGCTGCGCCGGGTTGACGGCGAAATCGTTCACCAGCCGGTCCATCACCGAGGCCGCGCGTCGTTTCGACAGCGAGATATTGCCGGCGAGCGACCCTTCCGCATCGGTATGGCCCACCAGCGCCACCCGTTTTTCCGGGTTGGCGGCGAGATAGCCCGCAAGCTCCGTGAGCGAGGTATAGCCGCCGGGGCCGAGTTCCGACGACCCGGTGGCAAAGACCAGATCGGCCAGGATGAACCGGCCCACCCGCTCCATCGCGGTCCCGATATCGTCGGACAGCACCGCCGGCATGGCGCTGCCGGGCTCGGCCTTGGTCGAGGCCTGGGGCTCTACCGTGACGTCCGACGCCTCGTCCGGTCCGACATGGATCACCTGGACGAACCCGGCCGAGGCCGAACGGCTGACCAGCAGGCTCACCGCCTCGGTCGGGTCGCCGGGCAGGATCGCCGCGAGATACCGGTAATCGCCAAGATCGACATGCATGTCCGGCTCGCCGATCACCTCGGTTCCGAAGCGGAAATCGAACCCGCCGCAGACCGTCTCCGCGCATTCGTAGACGATCTGATAGCCGGCATCGGCAAGCTGCGAGCGCAGGTTGAGCAGGATCTGGTAACTCGACATGCCGGTGCCGCCGAACCGCCAGGCCTGGCGATGCACCCGGCCCGCGAGCGACATGGACGGCACCGCGCTTTCCGCCTGCCAGCCGCCGATCGGCATCTCGTAGGTGGCGCCGAGGTCGAGCCGATCCTTGGTCAGGGTCGCCCCCTCCGGCAGGCGCAGCTCCGTCGCCAGCGCCGGCAGCGGCGCGATCGCCGCAAAAACGGCGACGAGGACGTGCAGACATGGTGTTCGATGTGCGGTTCGCACGGGACCTGCCAATGGGTTTTGCATTTCCGGCGTCGCGGCCGCGCCGGTTTCGAAGGTGAAAATACAGTGTTTCCGACGGGCAAAAAAGCCCGTTCTGCGCCGCTGGCGGGCTTTCAGAGGCCCGTTCGGGCGCCGTTTCGCCGCGCCAGGCCGGCTTCGGTGGTGTTTGCGCGCCGGCGGGCGCGCGCCGCGCAGACGATTCGATCCCGCAGTCGCCGGGCTCAGACCGGCACGTCGGGATGCACCCTGTAGTGGTAGTGCCCCACCCGGGACATTCCGAGATCGGCGTAGAGCGGGTTGGCCGCGTGATTGCCCTGGGTGACGATCAACCCGAGCGTCTCCGCCCCGTGCCCCTGCGCCCATTTCGCCGCCGCCCGGATCAGCATCCCGCCGATCCCCTGGCGCCGCTCCTGCGGCTTGACGTAGAGCGCATGCACCATGGCCACCCCGTCGTGGATCCCGGCGAATGCCGCGCCCGCCGGGTGGTCGCCGTTGCGCGCGAGCAGCGCCGTCTTCTCGCAGGTCGCGCGCTCCATCACCGCCTGCCGCGCCGCGCTCACGCCGCCGGCGGTCCAGATGTCGCGGACAAGCTCCAGGGGGGGCCACATCGTGTAGATCGTCGCCCGCGGGATCGGCGCGGCCGCCAGCTCGGCGGTGGCCTTGGCCCAGAGGTTGACCGGATCGCGGACCCGGTAGCCGTGGGCCTCGAGCAGCCGGTCGAGCCGGTCGTCGCCTTCGCGGATCTGAAACAGCGGGTCCTGACCGAGCGCCCGCATCGCGTTTTCGGCGATCGGCAGGTCGGCATCGGTTACCGGCCAGGCCTCGGTTGCCGCCGAAACCCGGTTGCCGCCGCCCTTGCCGTCGCGGATGACCCAGGCCCCCAACGCCTTGCGGCTCGCCGGCGGCCAGGTCGCTTCGCAGACCTCGGCGAGTTTCTGGGTGCCGGGAAGGGCGATCGGTTTGTTCATGCGGTGGCCTCCGGAAACAGGTTGGCAAGCTCGACCATCGCCGCCGAGACCAGGGCGCCGTCGGCCCCGCGCACGACGATGTTGGAGCCGAAAACACCGTCCTGGTTGAACGGATAGGAGCCGATCGACAACAGCGGGAACCGCTCGGCCAGGGCCGCCAGCGGCGCGGCGATGTCGCCTTCCGGCTGGGTTACGCGAAACGTCTGGCTGAGGAGCGGCGTGCCGCCGTCGAGCGTCGCCACGACCGAGGCGACCATCGCCTCGAAGATCTTCGGCACGCCGGCACAGACATGGACGTTGCCGAGCGTGAAACCGGGCGCCGCCGAGATCGGATTGTCGATCAGCGTGGCCCCGTCGGGAATGCGCGCCATCCGCAGCCGCGCGGGCGTCAGCTCGGCGCCCCGCGCCTCGATGAAAGCGGTGAGGATCTCGCGGGCATCGTCGCGCACGTCGATCCCGACATCGAACGCCGCAGCAATGGCGTCGGCGGTGATGTCGTCGTGGGTCGGGCCGATCCCGCCCGAAGTAAACACATGGGTATAGCGTTCCGACAGCGCCCGCACCGCGGCGACGATCGCGGCCTGGTCGTCCGGCACCACCCGGGCTTCGCGCAGATCGATCCCCTGCGCGGTCAGCACGCCCGCCAGGTGGTGGGTATTGCTGTCATGGGTGCGGCCCGACAGGATCTCGTCGCCGATCACCAGCATTGCCGCGGTTGGATTGGCCATTCGGTCTCCGCCCTCCGTCGCCGGTCGTCCTGTTGCCGGCTGCCCTTGTTTCCGCCCGAGCCTAGACCAGATTTCGCGCGTTTCCAATCGATTGCGGTGCAGTCCCGGACGCCGCGCCGGCACTGTGTCCGGGCTGCGGCCCCGTCATTCCGGAACGTCGTGCAGAAACTCGCGGATCGCTTCGAGAACCTGCGTCGGCCGGGTGTAGGGCAGCGAATGCGGGCCCTCCGGGATCACCTCCTGGTGCGCTTCCCGGTTCCACATCGCAAGCTGCCCGACGCCTGCGAGCGGGATGACGGTATCGGTCTCGCCCCAGATCGCCAGCGTCGGGATATACATTGCCGCGATCTCCCGGTGGTCATCGGCCACACTCTCCTGCAGCGCATGTCGTTCGGAGGACAAGACGGCGGCAAGATATCCCTTGCGCTTGAGCTCGGCGCTGATCCGGTCGGGCAGATCGGTGATCACGCTCGCCCCTTTCGCGTCTTCCCGTGCGCTCCGGCGCAAAGCCCAGGGCCCGGTCAGCCCCCAGAGCCAGGCGCCGAACATCCCGCCACGCCGGGCCAGCGCCAGCGGCTTCGACGCCACGTATCCCATCCCGGCGGGCGCGAGCAGGATCAGCCGTTCGACCCGGTCGCTCTCGGTCGCGGCAAACCGCGCGGCGATCGCCCCGCCCATCGAATAGCCCAGCAATGTCACCGGCAGGTTGATGCCGAGCGCGTCGAGCAGTCCGGCCAACTGGCGGGCGTGAAAGTCCAGCGTCTGCGCGCCCTGTCCCCGGTCGGAAAATCCGCGGCCGTAGAGATCGTAGCTCAGCACCCGGTACCGCAGGCCGAGCAGGCCCCGGATCAGCCCGTCGAATACCCACATCGGCGTGGTCAGCCCATGCACCAGCACGATCACCCGGTCCGAGCGCGATCCATGCCATTTGTAATGCGTGGCGCCACCGTCGAGATCGGCGAAATCGCCCGGCGCGCGGCCGCGCATGCGGTCCGTCACCGGCCGGCGCAGCCGTTCGGCGATCCCGGGCCAGGCGACCAGCGCCAGGGCCAGCAGCCCCAGGGCTGCCACGATCGTAAGAGTTGCCGTCATGGTGCGCGTACCGCCCCTCGCTTGCCGTCCGTCCCGCCCCGGCCCCCCCGGGCTTGGTCCGCGCCGAACCTAGCGGCGCATCTGGATCTCAATATGTTGAATTCGTGACATTTTCCAACGCCGGGGTCGGGGCGCCCGCCCGGCGGCTGCAGCTGTCCGAAATCACCCCGCGCATCCGTGTACCAGTTAGCGCTACCGTCAATAAAACCAAAGACTTGAACCCCTGTGCGAGCTCGCACACCTGTACCGCGGCCCCGGTCCCCCGTCCTTTGCGCGCAAATCGCCCCGCGGCCCGCCCGAGCCTCAGCCGACAGGGCCCCTACCGCGCGCGCCACTTCTCGAGGATATAGCGCGCCGTCATCAGATCGAGATGCGCCCCGCCGCCGTTCTTGAACAGCGTGATCTCGCCCGGCGCCCGGGTAAACACCCCGGCCTCGATATCGTAGAAATCGCCGACGATATCGCTTTTGGAAATCACCCCCTCTTCGAGCGGGATCTTGAGCTCGCCGATATGCTCCAGCACCGTCGCCCGGCTGTCGACGAACAGCCGCGACCGCTTCAGCGCCGTGTCGTCGCCCTCGCGCATGTCCGGACGGAATGCGCCGATCAGGTCGATGTACTGGCCGGGAACGAGCCAGTCGCCCTCGATCAAGGGCTCGCGCGACATCGTCGCGCAACTCACGATGTCGCAGGCCATCACCGCGCTTTCGAGATCGGTCGCCACCAGCGTGTTGGGGAAATGCGCCGCGATCTCCTCGGCATGGGTCGGGGTGCGGTTCCAGACCATGAACTGCGCCTTGGGGTAGAGCCAGCCATAGGCCTCGCGCATCGCCCGCGCCATCTGGCCGCCGCCGACGATCACGATGCTGCCGGGCGTTTCCATCGCGAGCAGCCGCGCTGCCACGAGCGAATCGGCGGCCGTCTTCCACTTGGTGACCAGGTGGAAATCCACGATCGCATCGAGCGTGCCGTGGTCGTCGCAATAAAGCGCGACCGCCCCGTTCACCGCCGGCACCCGGTCGGCGGGGTTCTCGGGAAACACCGTCGCCGTCTTCACCGCCATGCCCATCCCGTCGATCCAGGCCGAGCGGTTGAGCAGCGTATCGGCCTCGCGGGTGATGAAACTGTCGGCGATCTCGGCCCGCGGCAGCCGGTGCCCGGCCACAAGCGCATCGACGAGCTCCCCCCAGTCGAGCAGCTCTTCGGCCTCAAAGGGGATCATCTCGACACTCATCGCGCCGCCTCTTCGTCGAGCAGCCCGGCCGCCACCAGCCGCGCGGCCCAGCCCTCGGGCCCGTCGAAATGATGCACCTGCCAGCCCCGCGCCGCGGCCGCTTCGATATTGTAACCCATGTCGTCGGCGAACAGCAGCCGCTCGGGTGCGATACCGCTGTCCTCCTCGACGATCTCGTAGATCCGCGCCGTGGGCTTGGTCACGCCGAGATGGCCCGAGATGTAGCGCCGGTCGAACTCGGCGAGAAAGGGCCAGGCCGTCTCGGCGACGGCGAACGAGCCCTGGCCGAAATTCGACAGCGCAAACACCGGCACGCCGGCGTCGCGTAACGCCCGCAGCAGCCGGACGGAATGCGGGATCTCCGGCCCCGCCACGTCGAGCCAGCGGTCGTGCCACATCCGGATCTCGTCGCCGAACTCCGGCACCTGTTCCGCCGCCGCGTAGACGGTCTCGCGAAAATCCGCACCGCGGTCGACCAGCTCGTTCATCTGATGCAGGTCCACCGCCGCAAACATCGCCTGCGCCCGGTCCGCCCCGACCATCGCGGCGTAGGCCCGCTCCGGTTGCCATTCGATCAACACGTTGCCGATGTCGAAGACGACGGCCTCGGGTCTGGGCGCGTCGCGGCGGGGGGCATCGGTCTGGGGCGCGCCGGCGTGGGGGGAGGGGGCTCGACTCATAGGTTCAGACTACCCCCAACCCCCCGCGATGGAAGCGGAAACTGCGCACGGGTAAAGCTGCCGCAGGTCGCTGTGGCGCCTCGGCATGCCCCGCGCATGCTGCCTGATGTCGGGCTCCGGTTGCCAAGTCCGGCGTTTTCCGTTTCATGGGAGCCGCGACAGCCGCGAACCCCAAAAGGAGAGCCCGCGAGATGACTACCTGGATCACCATCTGCGACACCTGCAAACGCGACGACTGGGCTGCGCGCGGGGTCGAAGAGACCGACGGCGAAAAGCTGGCGCGGCTGGTCGAGGCGGCGGCGCAGGGCACCGGTATCCGCACCCGCCGCACCGCCTGCCTGATGGGCTGCGACCATTCCTGCAACGTCGCGGTCCAGGCCGCCGGCAAGTTGTGCTACACGCTCGGCCGGTTCGAGCCCGAGACGGAGGCGGCCGAGGGGATCGTCGCCTATGCCCGGGGCCATGCCGCCTCGGCCACGGGCCAGGTGCCCTATCGCGAATGGCCGCAGGCGGTGAAGGGGCATTTCGTCACCCGCCACCCGCCGCTGCCCGAAACCGAGGCCGCCGAATGAGCGCCCGCCCTGAACCGCGCGATCAGGGTACGAAGATCGCGGAACCGCGCGATCACGGCGGCGGGCTCGATGACGCGGTCGCGCTCTACGGCGGGCGGCGCGAGGACTGGCTCGACCTCTCGACCGGGATCAATCCGCATGCCTACCCGCTCCCCGAGATCCCGGCAGACGCCTGGACGGCGCTCCCTGACCGCCGCGCCGCCGAACGGCTCGAACGTGCGGCGCGGGCCTTCTGGTCGGTCCCCGACGCTGCGGCGGTGCTGGCCGCGCCCGGCGCCTCGGCGCTGATCGCGGGCATTCCGCATCTGCACCCCGCCGCCCGCGTCCGCATCCCCGCGCGCACATACAACGAGCACGAGGCGGGCTTTCGCGCCGCGGGCTGGGAGGTGTTGCGCGCCGAGCCCGACGGCGCCCCCGCCGAGGCGCGCGTCGCGGTGCATCCCAACAACCCGACCGGCCACATGTTTTCCGGCGCCGACGAACCCGAGCGTCGCGACCTGCTTGTCATCGACGAGAGCTTCGCCGACGTGATCCTCGCCAACTCGCGCGTGCCTCAGATGGCCACCCGCCCCGGCACGCTGATCCTGAAATCGCTCGGCAAATTCTGGGGCCTGCCCGGCCTGCGCCTCGGCTTCGCCATCGGCGACCCGGGCCTGATCGCCGCGCTCAAGGACCAGCTCGGCCCCTGGCCGGTCTCGGGCGTGGCCCAGCATGTGGGCGCGGTGGCGCTCGAAGACATGGTCTGGGCCAACGAAACCCGCCAGGTGCTCTCGGTCGAATGCGCGCGGCTCGATGCGCTGATGCAGGCGCGGGGCGGCGAGCTCATCGGCGGCACGGTGCTCTACCGGCTGTTCAAGGTGGACGATGCCGCGGCCTTCCAGGCGCGGCTTGCCGCGGGCCGGGTGTGGAGCCGGGTCTTCCCCTACGACCCGACATGGATCCGGCTTGGCCTGCCGCCCGCGATGGGCTGGGCGCAGCTCGAAGCGGCGCTCGCATGAGCCACGCGCTCGCGCTCCTCATCGCCCTCGGGCTCGACGCGATCTTCGGCGAGCCGGATGTGCTGTGGAAGCGGGTGCCGCACCCGGCGGTGCTGATGGGCCGCGCGGTTGGCTGGACCGACCGGATGATGAACCACGGCCACGGCCGGTTGATCGCCGGGGGCCTCGCCCTCGCGGCGCTCGTGCTCGGGGCCTGGCTCGTCGGGGCCGTCCTCGCCCGCTTCGGCTGGCCGGTCGAGATCCTCGTCGCCGCGATCCTGCTCGCCCATCGCTCGCTCACCGACCATGTCCGCGCCGTGGCCGAGGCGCTGTCGCTTTCGGTCGAGGAGGGGCGTGCCGCTGTCGCCCGGATCGTCGGGCGTGACACAGCCGAAATGGACGCCCCGCGCATCGCCCGCGCGGCCATCGAATCGGCGGCGGAAAACTTCTCCGACGGCGTCGTCGCCCCCGCCTTCTGGTTCCTCGTCGCCGGCCTGCCGGGCCTCATGGTCTACAAACTGGTCAACACCGCCGACAGCATGATCGGCTACCGCACCCCGCGCCACGAGCTCTTCGGCAAGCCCGCCGCCCGGCTCGACGATCTGCTCAACTGGATCCCGGCGCGGCTCTCGGCGCTGCTCCTCTATCTCACCAACCCGCGCGGAGGCGGCTGGGCGGTGATTGCGCGCGACGCCCGGCTGCACCGCTCGCCCAATGCCGGCTGGCCCGAGGCGGCGATGGCGACCGGGCTCGACATCGCGCTGTCGGGCCCGCGCAGCTACCACGGCGAGATGCGCGACGAGCCCTTCGTGCATGACGAGGGCCGCCACGAGATCGGCGCGGCCGAGATCGACGATGCGGTCGCCGCCCTGTGGCGCGCCTGGGCGGCGCTCGCCGCCCTTGCCGCCGTCCTCGTCGTGCTGAGCTGACCCCGGGCGGGCGCCGGGGGCCGAAATCACGACCGCTTGTGGACTTGTCTTTTTCCCACATTTCCGGTTTTCACGGCAGGCTTTGCCCAGTATTGTGCAACGTTAAATCACCTTGAGGGACCCAGAGGCGTACCATGCGTAAATTGCTTTCCACGATTGTTTTGAGCCTTTCCACGGCCACCGCCAGCACCACCGGCGCGCTGGCCGCGGGCGAAGGCGTCGGCGAGATCCCCGATCCGCTTATCGAATGCGGCGGCTCGTTCTCTTCCTTCGTCGGCCGGATGAAGGACCTCGCGGTGGCGAACGGCCATGACCGCGGCACCGTCGACCAGTTCTTCGCCTCGGTCTACCAGGACGGCCGCACGCTGGGCGCCGACGGGGCGCAGGGCATCTTCAACTCGGGCTTCGTCGATTTCTCGCGCAAGCTCATCTCGCAGAACCGCATCAATGTCGGCCGCTCCAAGCTGCAGGAATACGCCTCCGTCTTCGACCAGATCGAGCAGCGCTTCGGCGTCAGCCGCGGCGTGCTCACAGCCTTCTGGGCCTTCGAGACCGATTTCGGCGGCTTCCAGGGCGATTTCAACACGCTCAACTCGCTCGTGACCCTCAGCCACGATTGCCGCCGCCCCGGCATCTTCCAGCCGCAGGTGCTGGCGGCGCTCGACCTATACGAGCGCGGCGATTTCTCGCCCACCGGCACCACCGGCGCCTGGGCCGGCGAGATCGGCATGGTGCAGATGCTGCCCGCCGACATCCGCGACAGCGGCATCGACGGCGACGGCGACGGCCATGTCGACCTCAAGAAATCCGCCCCCGATGCGCTGCTCTCCGGCGCCAACATGCTCTCGAAACTCGGCTGGCGGCCGAACGAGCCCTGGCTGCAGGAAGTGATCCTGCCCGCGAATTTCGACTATTCCAGGACCGGTTCGCACCAGAAGTTCCCGACCGGCGACTGGGCGGCGATGGGCGTGCAGCCGCGCGAAGGCCAGCTCTTCGACAGCGCCCAGGCCTCGATCATCGTGCCCAACGGCCACGGCGGCCCGGCCTTCATCGCCTACCCCAATTTCGACATCTATTTCGAGTGGAACCAGAGCTTCACCTACGTGCTGACAGCGGCCTATTTCGCCAACCGGCTCGAAGGCGCCGAAGTGTTCAACGCCGGCAACCCGTCCGGCCCGCTCGACCAGGGCTCGATGAAACAGCTCCAGCGCAAGCTCGAAGCGCTCGGCCACCATGTCGGCGAGGTCGACGGCATCCTTGGGTACAACACCCGCATCGCGGTGCAGAAGGAACAGGAGCGCCTCGGCCTCGTCCCCGACGCCTGGCCGACCTGGGAGCTGCTCAACCGACTGTAAATGCGGCGGTCTTTACCGAATCGTAACCGGTGTGGTAGAGTCTGGATCAGCGAAAGTTGATTTCAGTGTTCTCACCGAATTCAAGTGCCCCGCGGAGTTGCAGCTCCGCGGGGCTTCTCTTTCCCGGGTTACAGCCCGGACCAGAGCCGGATGATCGCGACGATCAGCGTCGCCACCGCGACAGCGACCATCCATCTTCGAAAGTTGTTTTCACTCAGCGTTCTCACCTCCTTCCACCGCGACAGGTCGCGGTAGGGACAACTTTAGGGAAGTAGGTTAAACAAGCGTTTAACTCCTGTGTCCCGCAGGTCTGAATCGAGGCCCCCTTGGACGGCGAAGTCGCACAACTTGCAGCCCTGGTCATCTCGGCCAATCACCGGCTCTCCCACCCGAAAGACCCGATGCGCTGGTTCGCCACGCAGCGGGCCTTCGCGCGCTGCGGCT
Organism: Maritimibacter sp.; assembly: GCA_020441225.1. Next base: position 17,124 of record JAGRMP010000413.1, read on the forward strand.
CGATCAGCTTCGACATCGCCACCAAGCGGGGCGAGCGAAAGCCGGTCCTGACCACCATGGCCGAAACCCCGCCCTCCTGGCTCGACCAGCTCGCGCGCTCCGGCACCAAGCGGGTGCGGCTGGGTTTCGCGCGGCAGGACGAAGAGGTCATCCCCGGCGAGACCATCCCCGACCGGATCGCGGCGGGCTTTGCCGGCGGCGGCAGTCACTGGACCATGACCACCGAGACCGACGACGGACGGGCGCTCGGCTGGCACGGCACCTGGAAAGTGGCCTATCCCAACGCGCGCGACGGGCGGGTCTGGGCGGTGCGCTACACCGCCACCGCGGCCGAACCGCAGGACCCGGGCCGCGACATCGAGGCTGCCGCGGTCGAGCTGCGCCACGCGCTGGCCGAGATGAGCGAATTTGCCTGGGAACGCGACGCCAAGGCCGCCAACATGCGCTTCACCTCGGCGCTGGCGCTCCTTGAGGGCGCGCCCGACCCGCTGCCGATAGACAACCCCGAAGGCCCCGCCGACACGCTCAGCGAGCCCGCGCGCCGCCTGCTCCACGCGAGCCAGCGCGGCTGGGTGTTCGACAACCTCGAGATCTGGGGAAAGCTCAAGCTCGACGAGGCCGAATGGCGCGACCACGCCCGCCGGTCCGAAGCGCTCTACGACGCGGTCACCGCCGCCATGGTCGCCGCGGCCAATTCCGGCGCGCCGGAGCGCTAGACCCCGGGCCTCAGCCCAGCAGCGCCGCCTCGAAGGGGAACCGCGACAACAGCTCGGTGCCGGTCTCGGTCACTACGAGCTGCTGTTCCAGCTTCACCCCTTCGCCCGCCGCAGCACCGATGAAGCTCTCGACGCAGAGCACCATGCCCGGCACGATCTCGCCGTCATAGCCCGCCTCGGGAAAATCGCCGTGGTGGCACAGGTAAGGATACTCGCCGGTCATCCCGCAGCCATGCGCCGACAGGTAATAGCGGTTGGCGTGGAACCTGTCGGGGATATCCCAGGCCGCGTTCGAATAGTCGCGAAAGCTCATGCCCGGACGGAGGATCCCTGCATTGTGCTGCACCTGCTCGTGGGCGGTCTTGTAGAGTTCGCGCTGCGCGTGCGTGGGCGCATCCGGCCCGGCGTGGAAGGTGCGCGAGAAATCGGCATAATAGCCGTGCACCCCGACCACATCGGTATCGAGCGCGATGAGTTCGTTCGGCCCGATGACCTTGTCGCCGGTCTCCTGAAACCACGGGTTGGTCCGCGCGCCGGAGTTGAGCAGCCGCGTTTCGATGTAATCGCCGTTGTCCGCGATCACGGCGCGGTGCAGCACCGACCACAGTTCCGCCTCGGTCAGCCCGGGCCGGATCGCGTCCCGCAGCGCCGCCACCCCGCGCTCGGTCGAGCGCAGCGAGGCGAGCACGCATTTCATCTCTTCCGTCGACTTGACCGCCCGCGCCCTCTCGACCGGTTCCTGCGCATCGACCAGCCGCAGCCCTTCCGCGGCAAGCGCCAAGACCGCGCCCGCGTTCAGCCGCTCGACCCCGACCGTGGCGCCGCGCCCGCCGGTGAGCTCGGCGATCAGCGCTGCCGTCTCGCGCGCCCAGTCCCGCTCCCGCCCGGCGATCCCGGGCCCGGCGGCGACATAGCTCGCGGTCAACGCCGGGCGCACCTCGTCCACCGTCTCGAACCCCGCTGCGAGATGTTCGCAGCCGGTGAACTCGAACAGGATCGACCGGTCGGCCGTCATCACCAGGTAGCGCGAAGGGGCATTGCGGGAGGTAAAGACCTGCATGTTGCGGGTGCCGGTGGCATAGCGGATGTTGACCGCGTCCGACAGGATCACCGCGTCTATACCGCGCGCCGCCATCTCGGCACGCACCCGCGCCTGCCGGTAGCCGCGCACCGCCACATGGTCGATTGCGAGCCCGTCGTTGTCGAGCTGCGCAAGTCCCGCCAGATCGCCGCGCTCTGCATGCCAGTCGATATCCATGATGTCCCGCCGCTCCCGGTGGTTCTGTCGCGGCCCCACCCGACCATGTCGCGGCCCCGCCGCGCCACGCTGGAGCGACGGTTTCGCGGCGATCGCCGACGCTTCTACCCGTGCCGGGTCGCGCGCCTCAGGCGGCGAGCCCTTTCGCGCCCATGTCCAGGTACTTCCTGCGCCGCTGCTGTTTGAGCGCCTTGCGGTCCTTGCCTGCCAGCGCCTTGAGCTCGGCTTCCAGCGCCTTGCCCACCGCGCCGATGGTCTGGCCGCGGCCCCGCTGCGCGCCTCCCACCGGCTCCGAGATGATCCGGTCGATCACGCCAAGTTGCTTGAGATCCTGCGCGGTGAGCCGGAGCGCCTCCGCCGCCTCGCGCATTTTCTCGGCATCTTTCCACAGGATCGAGGCGCAGCCCTCGGGCGAGATCACCGAGTAGATCGAATGTTCCAGCATCATCACCGTGTTGCCGGTGGCAAAGGCCACCGCCCCGCCGGAGCCGCCCTCGCCGATGATGACCG
>JAGRMP010000414.1 GCA_020441225.1 Maritimibacter sp.
GAAGAACGTCACCGGCTACGATCTCGTCAAGCTCCTGTCGGGGTCCTGGGGCACGCTCGGCGTGCTCACCGAGGTCAGCCTCAAGGTCCAGGCCGTGCCCGAGACCGAGGCGACGCTCATGGCCCGGGGGCTCGACCTCGGCGCGGCGGTCGCGGCGCTGTCGCGCGCGCTGGGCTCGCCCTATGACGTCAGCGGGGCCGCCCATATGGGCGGCGCGCGCGGCACCTTCGTGCGGATCGAAGGGCTTGCGGGCATGGTCGAGCACCGGACCCGGGCGCTGCAGGCGGGCGCGCTCGCGGGCTGGGAGCGGGTCGACGGGGCGGAGAGTGCCGGGATCTGGCGCGGCATCCGCGATCTGACCCATCTTGCCGGCACGCCCGACGCGGTCTGGCGCGTCTCTCTCAGACCCTCCGACGCGCCCGTGTTCGCCCGTGCGCTCACCGACGCCGGGCTCGCGCACAGCGCCGTTTTCGACTGGGGCGGCGGCCTTGCCTGGGTCGCGGTCGATCCGGCGCCGGACGATGCCGGGGTGCAGGCGCTGCGGGCCGCGCTCGCGCCGCTCGGCGGCCACGCGACGCTGGTGCGCGCATCCCGGGACGTACGGCAGGAAGTTGCAGTATTCGAACCTCAAGCTGCGCCTTTGGCCGCGATTTCACGCGGTTTGAAGCAGAAATTCGATCCTAGGGGGATATTGAACCCCGGCCTCATGGGGTTCTGAAATGCAGACCTTCTTCACCCCCGACCAGCTCGAAGACCCGGGCCTCGCCCGCGCCAACGAGATCCTGCGGGCTTGCGTCCATTGCGGCATGTGCACCGCGACCTGCCCGACCTACCAGGTGCTCGGCGACGAGCTCGACAGCCCGCGCGGGCGGATCTACCTCATCAAGGACATGCTCGAAAGCGGGCGGGCGGCGGACGACCGCACCGTGACCCATATCGACCGCTGCCTCTCCTGCCTCGCCTGCATGACCACCTGCCCCTCGGGGGTGCACTACATGCATCTGGTCGACCACGCCCGGGCGCATATCGAAAAGACCTATCGCCGCCCGCTCATGGACCGGCTGCTGCGCCAGGTGCTGGCGCTGGTCATTCCCCATCCGGGACGCTTCCGGTTGTCGCTGAAGCTGGCCCGCCTTGGCCGGCCGTTCCGCGCGCTGATGCCGGACAGACGGCTGCGCGCGATGCTCGACATGGCGCCGGCGCGGCTGCCGGCGCCCAGCCCGGGGGACCGGCCGCAGGTCTTTGCCGCCGAGACGCCGCGAAAGAAACGCGTCGCGCTGATGACCGGCTGCGCCCAGCAGGTGCTGGACACGGATATCAACGCCGCCACGGTGCGGCTGCTCACCCGGCTCGGCGTCGAGGTCGTCGTGCCCGAAGGCATGGGCTGCTGCGGCGCGCTCACCCATCACATGGGCCGCGAAGCGCAGGCCCACGCGAGCGCGGCCACGAACATCCGCGCCTTCATGGCCGAGGTCCGGGGCGCGGGACTCGACGCGATCGTGATCAACACCTCGGGCTGCGGCACCACGGTGAAGGATTACGGCCACATGTTCCGCAACGATCCGCTGGCGGAGGAGGCTGCGACGGTCTCGGGGCTCGCCCGCGACGTGACCGAATTTCTCACCGAGATCGGCGTGCCGGAAGCCGACATGGGCCTCAAGGTCGCCTATCACGCCGCCTGTTCGCTCCAGCACGGGCAGAAGGTCAAGGACGCGCCGAAAGCCCTGCTCAAGCGCGCAGGCTTCGAGATCGTCGAACCGGCGGATCCGCATCTGTGCTGCGGCTCGGCCGGCACCTACAACCTGATGCAACCCGAAATCTCGGCCGAATTGAAGGCGCGCAAGGTGGCGACGCTGGAAGCGCGCAAGCCCGATCTGATTGCGGCGGGGAATATCGGCTGCATGGTGCAGATCGGGTCCGGAACCGCGCTGCCGGTGGTCCATACGGTCGAGCTGCTCGACTGGGC
>JAGRMP010000415.1:0-310 GCA_020441225.1 Maritimibacter sp.
AGGCCTGCATCGCCTTCGAGGTCAGCCCAATCTTATGGCCCACGATCTTGGCCCCGGCGTTGACCTTGGCCTCGGCCACGGCGCTCGAGATGGCATAGCTGTCCGCTATCTCGATATCGGGGAACATTTCCGAGGGGCGGCGGCCCTGAACCTTGGTGCGGTGGCTTTCCAACAGTCCTTCGATGCAGGCCTGGCGGTCCTTATCACTCAGCATGTCTTGTCCTTCAGAGCTTGATGCACACGTTGCGCAGTTCGGAATAGAATTCTAGCGAGTGCAGCCCGCCCTCGCGGCCGATGCCACTGGACTTGG
>JAGRMP010000415.1:377-8963 GCA_020441225.1 Maritimibacter sp.
TTGCCACGCGATGTGCGGTGCCCAGGTTGGTGGTCCAGATCGTCGTCGCGAGCCCGTAGGGCGAGTTGTTGGCCAGCGCGACGCCTTCCTCCTCGGTGTCGAAGGGGCGGATATGGGTGCAGGGGCCAAAGATCTCGTCGGTGACCACCGGGTGATCTTCGTCCAAGCCGGTCCACACCGTCGGCTCGACCCAGTAACCACCCTCGTAGCCCTGCATCTCTGGCGCCCCACCCCCGGCGAGGATCTCCGCACCGCCGGCACGCGCCTTGTCGTAATAGCCCAGCACCTTCTCGCGATGCTCGGCCGAAATCACCGTGCCCATGGTCACCGCGTCATCGAACGGGTCGCCCATGCGATAGCTGCGCGCCTTCTTGGCCAGCCCCTCGCAAATCCGCTCGTAGATGCCGCGCTGCACATACAGCCGCTCGGTGCCAAGGCATACCTGCCCGGTATTGGCGAAACAGGCGCGCCCGATCCCTTCTAGCGTCTTCTCGAGATCCGCGTCATCAAAGATGATTCCCGCGTTCTTGCCGCCGAGTTCGAGACTGACCGGGCGCACCCCGTTGGCGGCGGCCTTCATGATCGCCTCACCGGTCCGGGTCTCACCGGTGAAGGTGATCCCGTCGACACCGGGATGGCTCGTCAGGAACTCGCCCGCCGCACCGGGGCCGAAGCCGTGGACCACGTTGTAGACCCCGCGCGGGATGCCGACGGCGTTCATTACCTCGCCCAGCAGCGTTGCGGTGGCCGGGGTCTCTTCCGAAGGTTTCACCACCACCGTGTTGCCGCAGGCCAGCGCAGGGGCCACCTTCCACGTCATCAGCAGCAACGGCAGGTTCCACGGGCAGACCACGCCGATCACCCCGCGTGGCCCGCGCAACGCATAGTTCAGCGCGCCGCCACCATCGGGCGTCGCCATCTCAAAGGTCTCGGTCGAGGCGGTCAGGATCTGATCGGCAAAGACGTTGAAGTTGGCCGCGCCGCGCGGAATGTCGATGTGGCTCGCGATGCTGCGCGGCTTGCCGGTGTCACGGATCTCGGCAGCAAGGAATTCGTCGAACCGCGCGTTGATGCCGTCCGCCAACTTGCGCAGCAACCCGACCCGTTCCCCCACGCTCATCCGGCCCCACGGACCCTTAAGCGCCGCACGGGCCGCACCCACGGCGGCGTCCACGTCATCCTTGCCCGCCGCCGAGACCTCGGCAAAGACCTCGCCCGTTGTCGGGAAATGATTGGCGAAGGTGCCACCGGATCCGGCTGTGAACTGGCCGTCGATAAAGTTGAGTATCTTGGTCACTTTGTCGTCCCTTGGTTCGGCTGGGGCAACTCGGGGTCGCCATCGCTCAGGTAATCCCACATGCGTTCAAAAATGCGCCCTTGCCGGGTCGCGCGCGCTTCTGCCTCCGCAGGCTGAACCACCGGCAGATCCGTCAGCCCCGAGGACAGCGCGGTCAGTTCGACCCGGCACATATCCTCGAGGTACCAGGCAAGGCCCACGGCTTCCTGCAGCGTTTCGCCCGCCACTACCGCGCCGTTGCCGCGCATTATGACCCCGGCGCTCTCGCCCATCGCATCGATCACGCCAACAGCGCGCGCGTCGTCTCGCACCAGCTGGATGTCGTCCCAATAGCCGACACGCGGCGCGAAATAGGTTCCGAACCCGTGTCGCATCTCGGGGACTCGGCCCAGGGCGGCGAGTGCCATCATGGCTGGCCCCATGAATCGCACCACGCCACCCGCGTCGGAACGGCGTCGGTAAATCTGCTGGTGCAGGCGAACCTCGCCAAGCAACCCTTCGGGCAGCGGGCCGTACACCGGCACCTCGTTACAGTCCTGGCCGACCTGCACATGCACCATCGGCACTGGCGGACAAACGAGGAAACGCTCATCATCGACCCGGGCGGAGCAATGGCCATAGGCATGGACCAGCCCGGCCCGACCTAGCGCGCGGGCGGCGATCCGCGTCGTGCGTGCAATCTCTTCCATCGTCATCAATCCGTGAACGCAGCGATGTTCGGGGCTGCGCCCCACTGGCAGAACCCCTTGGGCGCAAAGTGGAACTGGCGGTCGCGCCACAGCGGCTCGTCGTGTATCTCGGCCACACCGCTGGAGTATTCGAAGGTCATACCCTCCGGCCCGGTGAAATAGAGAAACTCCGCCGAGGAGGTCGGATGTCGGCCCGGCCCGAAGGTCACGGTCAGCTGCTTCTCGCGCACGAAGTTGAAGCTGCGCTGGATGTCGTCCGTTCCGGCAACCTGGTGGTTGATGTGCTGTATCCCCGGCTTGTGGAACGGGAACAGCGCGATGGAATGATGGATCGTTCCCAGCCGCATCAGCGGAGCATCCCCGATCCGGTCCGACACCCGAGCGTTGCAGACCTGCGTCCAGAACGCCTCGTCCCGCTCGAGGTCATTCGAGCACAGACCCACATGGCTGAACCCGGTGATCCCCGCGTCGCGAGTGCCGTGATAGGCCTGCGCCGAGGTATCGGGTCGCAGAACGAACTCGATCTGGTTGCCCATCGGGTCCTTGAAGGCGATGAACGCAGCCACGTGGCGCAGTTCGCATTCCTCGCGGGTGCCGTAGTGCACTGCGTGGCCGAGGCTATCGAGGGTGGCCCCCGCACGGTTCAGATCGTCCGCCGAGCCGATCTCGAAGGCGGTGGTCTGATCCTCCGGATTGCCCTCGAAGTAGCAGAGTGTGTGCTGGCGGTCGTCGGACTTGAAGTAGACCGCGCCGGGGCGACGCCCGGAAATCTCCAGCCCGAGGATGTTCACCGCATACCATTCGGCCCCGGCAAGGTCGGTGGTACCGAGGCGGCAATAGACAACGTCCTTCAGTTCGATCATTTGTCCGCTCCTCCGTTGAACTCGGGCATGGTACTGGGCGAGCCCCAAGCGCAATGGCTCAACGCCTCGTCCGGGAACTGGCGCGGGCCCTTCGCCTCCGGCGCATTCATCGGCGTGGCGTAGGTGTAGACGATATCGCCCACGCCCCGGGTGCTCACGAACTTGGCGCCCGAGGTCGGCTGCCGCCCCGGCCCGTGCACGACCGGCAGCTGCTGCCCCTGCATGAAGTACCAGTTGCGCATCACGTGATCGGTGGTCTCGACGCCAAAACAGATACCGAGCACCCCGTCGCGCGCGGAGGGGTAGAGCGCGACCCGGTGGTGCGCCCCATCGATGTTAATGAAGGCCGCCTGCCCGGCCCAGTCCGAAACCGTGCCGCCGATGCCCTCGGTCCAGAACCGTTCGTTGGCGGCGATGTCGGTGCAGGCCATCTGCACCGCCTGCAATCCGACGATGCCAGTCGGGCGCTGCCCGTGAAACGGCCAGCCCGAGGTCATCGGGCGCCACACGATATCGACCATCACGCCATTAGGCGCAGCGGCCGTGATGCCCGCCTTGATTTGTCGTGCCGCGCAACTTCCGGCATCCAGCCAGTCGGCTACGAACCCTGCCGCCTCCAGTCGATCCTGCGCCGCGTCCAGCTCGGGGCCGGTGGCAACCGTCACGGCAACCGAGGCCACGGACTCACCCGCGCCGTCCACGTAGCACAGCGCGTAATTGCGCGCGTCCGAGCGGAAGTAGAGAGCGGCGTCGGTACGGTCCTCCAGCTTCAGGCCCAGAATATCGCGGCCGTATTCAGCTGCCGCGTCCAAGCTCGGAACAGGCAGGCGCAGGTAACGAAGGTCGCGGAATGGTGCAGTCATGGTCTCTCTCCCTCAATCGCCTGCGTGTTCGGGCCGGCTGGTGCCAGCCCGGCGCCGTTCTTCCTAGTGGCCAGCCTCGGCTTCGATCTCGCTCAGCATCGGGGCCTTGGTCCGCCACTCCTCATACCATGCATCGATGGCCGGGCCGAACCACTCGCGGCCCACCGTTGTCACCGGAACATTCGTGGTCTCCAGATCGGCTTTGTACTTGGCGTCGATCTCGCCGTACTTGCCCACCATCTCGTCCAGCTTGGCCGCGAAGACCTCGCTGATCACCGCCCGGTCCGCCTCGGAGATACCCTGCCACTTGCGCCCGGATCCGATGGCCGCCATCGGGAACATCATGTGGTTCGAGATGATGATCGACTTGGCGTGCTCGTAGTACTTGGTGTTCCAGGTCCCTTCGACGTCGATCTGCATCCCGTCCACCTGACCGTTGGCAAAGGCGTCATACAGCGCGGGCAGCGGCATCGGGGTAGGAGCGGCGCCAAGGCTGGTCCAGAATGCCAGTTCGGGCGCAAAAGGGATAGTTCGGATCTTCAGGCCCTTCAGGTCTTCCACCGTCTTGACCTCGGGCCCGGTCACGATCATCCGCATCCCGGCCATGCCCCAGCCAAACCCGACGAGACCGAAATCGGCCATGCCGTCCAGCAACTTCTGCGCGGTCGACCCCTTCAGAAGTTCACGCGCACCGGCCACGTCATCGACGAGATATGGCGCGAGGAAGATACCGTAGTTCGGGTTCCGGTTGGCGAACTCACCCAGCGTGAAGAAGGCAAAGTCCAGCGCGCCGGTCTGCAACTGCTGCAGCATCTGCGCCTCGTTGCCTAGCTGCCCCGACGGGAAGATCAGGATATCGACACGGCCCTCGGTCTTCTCCTTGATCTCTGTCGCGGCCTCGGTGGCCGAGACCGTCCACTGGTGCGGCGGCGGCGTGATCAGGCCCAGCCGGTATTCATCGGCCTGGCTCACCTGCGGCAAGGCCAGCGCGGCCAGGCTCAAGATCGGGCCCAAGGCCCTCTTGTAGAGACGTTTCATTGTCTTCCTCCCTCTCCATGAGAATTCGATCTGATCTGGGCCACCGCCCGCATCACCTCGGGCAGGGCCCGGTCGCGTGCTGCGGCAATCTCGGCCACGGGCCGCGGGTCGGCGGCGCTCATCTGCTGTTCCAGCGCGCGGCTCGTCGCCTCGTCCAAGTCGGGAGCCCCGAGATCACGCCACATCGCCTCAGTCGCGGGCCCGAGGGCCGCGAGGTATCCCGCCATGCCGGACGCGCCACCCGACAGGTGAAATACGCCACCCGGCCCCATCAGGCACCAGCGCGGCGCCAACCCCTCGCTGACCGCCCGCTCCACGTCTGCCAGTTTCGCGGCACCGGACGCGACGAGGTGAACGGCCTCGCGCCACAGGGCAAACTGCAACCGGTTGACGAGATGCCCCTGCATCGACTTGGCCATGCGCAGAACGGTCTTGCCCATGCCCGCGTAAAGCGCCTCTGCATCAGCCAGCATCTGGCCCGGCGTTGTCTCCTGCCCCACCAGTTCGATCGTCGGCATCAGGTAAGGCGGATTGCAGGGATGCGCGATAAACAGCCGCTCGGGATGGGCCATACCCTCCGCGATCGCACCGGTGGTGAACCCAGACGAGGATGAGGCCACCGGCACCGACGCCCCGATCTGGCGCTCCAGATCGGCCAGCACCCGGTGCTTCAGCCCAAGGTCCTCGGGCAGCGCCTCTTGGACCAGATCCGGCGCAGGCGCATCTTCGGCGCGCACCGCATGGCGCGGCGCCTCGCTCACCTCACGCAGGGACCCTAGCGCGGTCATCACCGGCCACGCTGCCTCCCACACCCCGGCCAGCCGCTCTGCGGTGGCCGGATCCGGGTCCACGACCCAGGTTTCGTGCCCTGCCCCGGCAAACGCCGCGGCCCAGCCGCATCCGATCAGCCCGCCACCCAGAACCATGACCCGCACCATCAGACCGCATCCTTCAGCGCGGTGGAGAGCCACGGGAACACCGCCAGCAGAACCAGCACCAGCGCGATCGAGAACAAGAACGGCAGGATCAGCCGCGCAATCCGTTCGGCGCGGATACCGCTCATCAGCGCCGCCGCGAACAGCCCCGTGCCGACGGGCGGGGTCAGCAACCCAAGCGTCAGGTTAAGGCAAAGGATCACCCCGAACTGGAACGGGTCGATCCCGTAGACCTCCATCGCCACCGGCAGGAACACCGGCACCACGAGGATGATCGCCGGGATCGGGTCAACCACCATGCCGATTAGCAGAAGCATGACGTTCAGCATCAGTAGGAAGGCGACCGGGTTGGTGGTGAGCGATTGCATCCAAGCGGCCACTATCGCGGGCAGGTTCTCGAAGGTGATCACCCAGCTGAACACCTGCGCCCCGGCGATCAGGAACAGCACCACGGCCGATCCCCGACCGGCACTGACAAAGGCCGGCAGGATCTGCTTCCACGTCATTTCGCGGTAGACGAAAAGCCCGATGAATGCCGCCGCCGCCGAAGCGATTGCCGCGGCCTCGGTAGGGGTGGCGATACCACCCAGAATCGTGCCCACGATCGTCACCGGGATCAGCGCGGCGGGCAATGCGTTGCGCACGGCCAGCGCCCGCTCGCGCAGCGGCATCGGCGGCGTGGTCGGGAACCCGTGCTTGCGCCCCAGCCACGCGACGACCAGCAGGAAGCCTACGAACATCATGACGCCCGGCACGATCCCGGCAATGAACAGGTCACCGATCGACAACTGCGCAATCACCCCGAAGATAATGAACATCATCGACGGCGGAATGATCGGCGCCAGCAGGCCGCCCGCAGCCGTGATCGCGACGCTCACGTCCTTGGGATAGCCCGCACGCTCCATCTCGGGCACCGCGATCCGCGACATGATGGTGATCTGCGCCACGGTCGAACCGAGGATCGAGGCCATCATCATGTTGGCTACGAGGTTCACGTAGGCCAGACCGCCGCGCAGCTGCCCGAGGATGGCCAGCGCCAGCGCCATCAGACGCCGCCCGATACCGCCCGCGTTCATGAACTCGCCCAACAGGATGAACAGCGGGAGCGCAAGAAGACCGTAATTCTCCATGCCACCGAAGAACTGCTGCGGGAAGGACTGCAACAAGATCCAGTTGCCGGTAACCGCGATATAGACCAAGGCCAGCAGGATCAGCGCAAAGGAGATCGGAACTCCCGCCGCAAGAAACGCGAGAAAACTGCCCGCCGCGATCATGCGATACCCCCCCGGGGACCGGTCAGGTGTGCGAGACTGTGGATCAGCCCGTTGAAGCAGAAGACCGGCAAGATCAGCCAGAACCACAGCTTGCGCAGGCCGAGCGTTACTGTCGGCTCCTGGTAGAGAAAGTTGAAGGTCTCGCGTGAGAAGGCCGCGACCGAGCCGGAGCGCCAAAGTGTGACCGGATCGAACCAGAGCCAGAGGATCGTCGCGAAGAGGATGAAAAAGACGAAGAGCAGGATGTCGACGGCCAGCGCCAGCGCCGCCCGCGCCCGTTCGCTCAGCATGTCGGGCAGCAGCGTCACCGCGAGGTGTTCGCGCCGCGCCAGCCCCAACGAGGCCCCCAGCAGGGCCGCCCAGATCATCAGGTAGACCGCGGCCTCGTCGACCCAAATTACCGGCGAGCCGATGCTGCGCGACACCACGTTGAGCATCAGGAGCCCGAAGATCCCGACCATCAGCGCACCGATGCCAAAGGATTCCGCCCGCGCAAGCGCCTGACTGACCCGCGTCAAGCCGGGCTGAACCGAATCTGATCGAAGTATTTCGTTCATCCCGTCCTCCTGGGTCGGAAGAAATATCAATATTTTTGGTCCGTCAACATAAATATTGATATTTTGTAGATATCCGATAGAACATGAAAATTCTGGAGCAGGACCGGAGAACCGGATAACATCCGACGCAAGAGGGGCCGAATGAACAGCTTGAGCGGCGCGGATATGGCAATGGTCGAGAAGACAACGGCGGAACGAGCCTATCGTCTGCTGCGAGAAGATATCGTCTCGGGCGCGCTTGAGCCGGGACAAAAGCTCAAGATCGAGATGCTGCGCGACCGCTACGGAATAGGATCGGGGCCCCTGCGCGAGGCACTGTCACGCCTTGCAGGTGATCACCTCGTCGAGATCCTCGGGCAGCGCGGTTTCATCGTCGCCCCCTTCACCGCGCAGGACGCGCGCGAGATCGGCGACCTGCGCAAACTGGTCGAGGCCGAGGCGCTCAGCCTGTCGATTCCAAAGGGAGACAGCGGATGGGAAGAAAAGGTGATCACCACCTTCCACCGGCTCGAACGGCTGGAGACGGGATCAGCGCAGGGGGTCCAGGCCCTCACCGAGTGGGAGCGGCTGAACCACGCCTTTCACGAGGCTCTGGTCGCCGCCTGCCCTTCCATATGGCTCCTCCGCACGCGGGCCAGCATGTTCAAGCACCATGAACGTTATCGCCGACTCAGTCGCGTGCGCACGGTGCTGACCCGCGACATCCATGCCGAACACCGCGCGCTGATGGAGGCGGCGCTCGACAAGGACGTGGCTACCGCGCAATCGGTGATTCGCAATCATATCGAGAACACCACGCAGGCGGTGGTGCAAGCCATCGAGACGTTTGGGAGAACCCAGTAGAGCCAAGGTCCGAAAGACTGTCCATTCTTTTTTGGTCTCGCGTAGTTCTGACCCAGCCCGCGACGTATTTAGCAAACCTCATCGGGCCAGTCGCCCAACACGGTGCTCGGACGCGCCCTAACCCAACTCGATCAGCTCGTCATGGATATTGTGATACCAATAGGCCTTGCCGCTGTCATTCCATGCATGCCTGACCAGTTCAGTTTGGCGCTCATCTTCAAGCGCAC
>JAGRMP010000415.1:9089-9246 GCA_020441225.1 Maritimibacter sp.
CCGCATCCTGGACTTGCCCTAAAAAAGTGGAGAGCACCAACTGAGGAACCAGGAGGTGTTCTATGGGAAATGGGAACAGCCCGACGCCGGAATTTCGGCGTGAAGCGGTGCGTCTGGCACTGACCAGCGGCCGGACGAGGCGAAGATCGCAGATTTG
>JAGRMP010000416.1:0-122 GCA_020441225.1 Maritimibacter sp.
CAGCGCGCCCGAGGCGGCGCCGGCGGTGCGCACGAAGCCCGCACCGTCCGCCCCGCGCGGCGGCCGCTCGGGGTCGGGCCGGAACAGGGCCTGGTCTTCGTCCCAGGTGAGCTTGCCGCCGC
>JAGRMP010000416.1:157-1990 GCA_020441225.1 Maritimibacter sp.
TCGCCACCGCGTCGCAGGCGATCTCCTCTCCGGGACCGTCGAGCCGCACCGATTTCACCCGGCGGCCGCCGACCACTTCGGCCACGGCGCGGCCCGCGCGCACCTGCACGCCGAGCCGCTTGATCCGCTCGGCGAGCGGTCCGGTGACCTCGGACCGGGCATCGACCACGATCACCTCGCGCCCCGCCTCGTGCAGGAGCAGCGCGGTGCGATAGGCGTCGTCGTTGTTGGTCACCACCACGATCCGGTCGCCCAGCGCCACGCCCCAGTTGACGAGGTAGTCGCGCATCGCGCCCGCGAGCATCACGCCCGGCCGGTCGTTGCCCGCAAAGGCAAGCGGCCGCTCGATGGCACCCGTGGCGGTCACGATCCGGCCCGCCCGGATCCGCCACAGCCGGCGGCGCGGGTCGGTGCCGTCGAGCCGCTCCTCGGCGGTGAGGTAGCCGTGGTCGTAGACCCCGGCCGCCGCGGTCTTGAGCCGCAGCGTGACATTCTCCTGGCCTTCAAGCTCTTCCAGCGCTTTCTTCACCCACTCGTCCGGGGTCAGCCCGTCGATCATGGCCCCATCGGCACGCGCGTCCACCGGCGCCCGCCCGCCCCACTGCGCGCCCTGCTCCAGCACCAGCACCTTGGCCCCGGTCGCCGCCGCGGCCCGCGCCGCCGTCAGACCGGCCACACCACCGCCCACGACGACCACGTCGGAATGGGCATAGAGATGTTCGTAAGTGTCGGCATCCGGCTCCTTCGGCGCTTTGCCGAGACCGGCAGATTTGCGGATGAACGGCTCGTAGAGCGATTTCCATGCCGTCGACGGCGCCATGAAGGTCTTGTAATAGAAGCCCGCCGGAAGAAACCGGCCGACGAGCTGGTTCACCGCCATCACGTCGAGATCGACAGAGGGCCAGGCATTCTGGCTCTGGGCCTTCAGCCCGTCGAACAGCTCCAACACCGTAGCGCGGGTATCGGGCTCGAACCGCGCGCCCTCGCCGAGGCCGACCAGCGCGTTGGGCTCTTCGTGGCCCGCGGCGACCGGCCCGCGCGGGCGGTGGTACTTGAAGCTTCGCCCCATCACCAGCCGCCCGGAGCCGAGCAGCGCCGAGGCGAGCGTGTCGCCGGCAAAGCCGCGATACCGCTTGCCGTCGAAGGTAAACCGCAGGGGCTGCGACCGATCGATCAGCCGCCCCCAGCCCTCAAGCCGTGCGCTCATGGGTTTTGCCCTTTTTCTTGGCAGAAATACTCCCGGGGGTTCGGGGGCAGAGCCCCCGCCACGCGAAGGTCGAAGACGCCGATCGACATCATCGCACGCCCTCCCAGCCCGGCACTTTCGCCCGGATCTTGGCCACGATCTCCTTCGGCGGCGCCACGTTCTGCGCCCTGTAGGTCCCGTAGACCTCGAGCGTGACGGTGTTGCGCGCGGCCAGGAACCACTTGCCGCAACCCGCCGCATGCCGCCAGCGCTCGAAATGCACGCCCTTCGGGTTGGCCCGGTCGAACAGGTAGCTCTCGAAGTCTTCGTCCGTCCCCGCGGGCCCCACGCGCTTCAGATGCGCCTCGCCGCCCGGCGCGAGCTCGGTTTCGTCGGCTTTGACCCCGCAATAGGGACAGTCCAGGATCAGCATGTTGCATTCCCTCTCCGTTGGGCGAAGGGCCTTCGAAGGCCCTTGGGAAAATTCTTCGAAGAATTTTGGCCTGGTCCCGGCATCAATGCGCCACCCCCGCCGCCACGCTTTCGTCGATGAACCGGCCCTCGCGGAACCGGTCGAGGCCGAAATCCGCCGCCAGCGGGCCCGGCGCATCCTTGGCGACCAGCTCCGCCATCGCCCAGCCCGAGCC